>DASTIZ010000399.1:0-6622 GCA_035717045.1 Chitinophagaceae bacterium | reverse complement strand
AAATTAGTATAGCTATTATATTAAATGACTGTTTCATTTTCATGAATGTGTTTATTTAAATAGTAATTGAGCCGTCTCGGCCAAAAATACTTTTGTATTCATCCATGTGTGTCCACCGCCTGTGATAAGGCTTTGATAATTTATTTTTTTTGATTTGAGATAGTTCAGAAACTCAGCTGTCTGGTTGTAGAGGAAGTCTTCAACACCAACACTAATCCAGAATAATTTCAATTGGCGATTCGTTACATCCGGTTTTTCAACTATGTGTTTATAACTTGTTTCCATTTCCTGTGTAGACAGGTAAGCGCTGAAGCAGCAGATCCAAGAAAATTTATCCATATTGCCGAATGCCGTGCGTAAAGTCTGCCCGCCCCCGCGGGAAAAACCACCGATGGCACGGCTATTTTTATCAGCAAGGGTCCGATAACTTTTATCCACGTAAGGGATAATATAATTTACAAGGTCATCTTCAAATAACTTTGCCCTGTTGATCGCATCCGGGTTATCCCTGCCGATGGGGTCAGCTGGTTTGGGAAGACCTTTCTGCTCCGCGATCCTCGCAGCAGGATTTCCATAAGGCATTACAATGATCATTGGCCTTGCTTTTCCTTCTGCGATAAGATTATCAAGTATTAAATTGGTACGGCCAACTTTGAACCATGTTTCTTCAAGGTCGGTAGTGCCGCTGATTAGGTAAAATACAGGATACTTTTTTGAAGGATTCTTTTCATAGCCAGGAGGCGTATAGACCACCAGGGTTCCCGTTGAACCCTGCACCGAAGAATAATATTCATAATTAACTGAACCATGAGGGACATCCCGGAGCGCATGAATCAATGGTGTGAATCCCTGTACATCTACAAGACTTGCCTTGAAACGTTCATTGGGAAAAAAATCTTCATTTGCCGGGTCCATGACAGTTACTCCGTCCACAGTAAAACTGTAAGGATAAATGTCGGGACGTAGCGGGCCAACGGTTATACTCCAAACCCCTGCTGAATCTTTTATCATGGGAACTTGCGCTGCGTCGAACTGACTCCCGCCAAGTTTCACTTCTTTTGCTGACGGTGCCAGATAGCGATATGTAACTTTTTTATCAGGGAGAACCTGGGGCGAAATCACTAACGGTCCGCGCGGCGGTTGACTTTTTGCGATGCAGAACATCCAAAGCATCATCCAGGTGATCAGTAGATGTGCAGTTGGTTTCTTATACATTCTCATTTTTCTTTATGAATTGGTTGTGAAAAAATCATAAATAATCTGAAGCATTGACGGCGGTCCTTTATCCTTCTGCTATTGTGCCGGATTTCTTTGATATTTCAAAAATTTACTGGCCCACGGAATAAAAAATTTAAAGTTTGGCGCATCAGTATGCCCACCATCATGCTGCCGCCATGCTAATTCTCCATTGAGCATATCAGTCAATACTGGCGGCATTTTTTCTTTCAAAAAATCATTTGACAAACCAAGATCTTTTGCACCTAATAATTTAAATACGGGTCCGGCTGCAACAGCTGCCATCCAGCTTCCTTGCTGATCAAGCCATTTTGCATCTCCTTTTTCCGGAATACCATAACTAATAAATACAAGCCGGGGGGCACAAAGCGCAATCAACTCATGTGAATCAACAGGAAGATCGCAACCGGTTTTTTTACCAAATGATGATTCTTCTGCTGCGTACTTTAGATAATTACCGGCCATCCAATGATAACCTCCGCCTCCTGCGAGATTCTCCACACCTTCACCAAACACACGACGGTGGAGTGTAACGCCGCCTTTTCCTGATGAACCGATCAAACCAACAGCAAAACGCGTTTCGAATGCGAGCGTAACAAGTGCTGCTTTTCCATAACGTGACACACCTTCAATGCCCACTTTCTTTGCATCAACTAACGAATCTGTCTCCAGGTAATCCAATCCTCGTGCGGCTCCCCACGCCCATGCACGCAATGCTCCCCAATCGTCGGGTTTGCGCGGCTGACCCTTGTTGCATAAACCTATGATGCCCCTTGTTAGCCCCGCGCTATTATCTGCCTGTATACTGTTTGTTTCAATGGCAGCATATCCCCAACCTGCCGCTAACAGTCTTTCCTGTGGTGTAAGTTCTTCATCAGGTTTTGGTGGTGCAAAAAAATTTGGAGCAGGAAGTCGTGTGACCGGTTGGTAGGCGGGGTACTTTTCAAAAATTGCTTTCAGCGACGGATCAGTTTTTATCATCAGTTCTTTAAAAGCAGTATTTATTTTTTCCATTTCATCCGGTGCAGGTTGTGCAGGAGCCGGGAAAGAAGGACGGCCGCTGAACATCATCAGTACCGGAACCGGGCCTGTTACATTCATGGGTACCACAAGCATCATGTTAATATCGACATTGATCAAAGGATATTCGCTGTTGTCAACATGTCCTGCGAGCATTTTAACAATAACAGGAATACGGTTCACAAATTCACGATCTGTGACTTTAACAGTCCAGGTTACTTTGGGTATTTTTTTCGGAAGACGGCCGTATACTTCTCTTTCAAATTCTTCGATAAGTTCGGGTCGGCGCCGTTTCCACCACATATCAGCAGTAGTAACTTTCTTTCCATCTTTTGTTGTAAGAACATCTGGTAATTGCGGACATGGATTGGCGATTGCTTCATCATAGTTTGCATGGTTGGGGGCCGTTTCATTTCCACTATAGCCTGGTCTCAATTTCGTAATACCTAATTGCTGCTTCATATTATCATGATCCTGCTGCCCCGTGAAGGTTGTAAGCTTCGGATACTTACTGCTGTCGATTTGAGCTGTTTGTGCAACTACTTTACAAGTCATTCCTACGATTAGTAAAAGAAGCAGACTCTTTTTCATTTTATTTTTTTGAATGTTCTGCGAAAAAGTCTTTCGGGCAATGGTCAGTTTTGGTAGTGTCTCAGTTTGAATTCTTTTACTATATAGCCATATAGTGCACATAGAAAATACACACATAGTGATTTATATGTCAACCTATGTGTCTACTGTGTCTATGTGGTTCTATTTTTTCGAACTGGTACATTTCCTCAATTTTTCAATGTTCAATTTTAACAGTCATAATTTTCAAGCCACCCCTTTGCGCCGACGCTGAAGCTTTTGCGCAGGCGTTAGGGGATGGGGGCATCCGTTCTGAACGGTGATGCAGGCAATCCTTCTTTATTGTACAAATTCGGATTAACAGGATTGTCTGCCCATGCATATCGTACATATCTTGGATTTTCGATCGCATCATTCCAGACGATAACTGTATTGCCTTCAATCTTTGCTTTGGCCCAAACAAATTTTTTGTCATCACCGGCAATTGCAAATTCGTTTAATTCTTCCCCGTCATTCGTTATTAACCCGCTACCGGTATTTGTAAACTGTAGCTTGATCCTGTTGCCATTAATTGTTGCCGATTGGTAAAGAGGACCCGAGTGAACTACATTTTCACCATAGGCCATTTTCATGGCCGCTAATGCCAGTCTTTCACCCACATCTTTTTTATTGTCAGGATGAATATCATTCCATTCTCCCAGATCGATTGCCACTGCCATTGCCGTATTAGGGACTGACAGTGATTTTAATTGCGATTCACGGAGCATGGCCCAATTACTTTCTGAAGGCAAATAATTATAATCCATAAAACCCGGAAGCTGTACGTATAAAAAGGGAAGCTCACCCTGTTTCCATTTGTTTCTCCAATCTTTGATTTGAGCGGGTTGAAGTTTTGCATATTCATCGGCCCGGTTAGTATTCGATTCACCCTGGTACCATAAAAATCCTTTAATCGTATAGTTGGTGATAGGAGCAACCATGCCATTGTATAAGGCTGTTGGCTGGCTACCTGCATTAATCGGTGGAGGATTAGACCGGGTAGCGGATGGTTGCGAGGAGGGCGGTGGATTGACTTGTCCAACTTTGTATTGCCAGGTCCCTTTCAGATCAACCGTATCATTGCCCGAAAAAATGCAATACGGTTTATCAGGTACAAATCCTCCTTTGCCGGCGTTATTTGTAACACGAATTATAAAAATGTTCGGACCAGTTTTTAACATATCGGCAGCAACATTGTATCTTCTTTGAGGGTATTGATAAGTTGTATTGCCAACCCGCTTTCCATTAATATACAACTCGTCGGCATCCACGATTCTTCCCAGCCAGACTTTGGCAGCTTTACCATACATGGACGCTGGCACAGTAATTACTTTTCGGTACCAAACAATACCATTCAGATCTTTTAATCCCTGGTCTTCCCAATACCCAGGAATATTGATCGTTTTCCAGCCTTTAGGATGGTAAGCAGGATCATACCATTTTGTTGGCTCCGCCATTCCTTTGTCAACCGTTTGCGTAGTTCTGTTGGGGTTTGAAGACAGTGCATTTCTCGAAAGACTATTAACATAGGCAGTGTCCTTATTTTTCTGTATAGTTGCCTGTAATGCAGCGAAATCTTTCAATCCTTCTTCACTTGTCCAGGCTTCGATAGGAGTGCCGCCAACACTTGCATTGATCAAACCGATCGGCACTCCATATTTTTCGTAAAGCTTTCTTGCAAAAAAATAAGCAACTGCAGAAAAAGGTCTTACATCATCACCAACTGCAGATTTCCAAAAACCTGTTGGCAGGTCCTCCTGCTGACCCCGCAGGTTGGTAAGAGTTGGAATCCAGAAATGCCGTATCTGTGGGTAATTCGCTTCTGCAATATCTTTTGCATAGGTCACATCATGGATATTCATTTGATGAACCATGTTGGATTGACCGCTGCAAAACCAAACATCACCAATCAAAATTTCTTTTAATTGAATCTTATTATTCCCTGCTATTTCCATCGTGTAGGGTCCACCGGCTTTCATTGGCTGTAATTGTACTTTCCATTTACCATCTGTACCGGTTGTCACTTTATAACTTCTTCCATTGAATTTAATACTGACCTTTTCATTACGGGAAGCCCATCCCCAGATATTTATTTTCGTATCTCTTTGGAGGATCATGCTATCGCGAACAAGGCGGGGGAGCTTTACCTGCGAATAAACTTGTATACAAAGTATAATTAAAAAGATGGTTATAAAAACAGCCCTGGTCATAATTAGTTTCTCCATTGAAAAGCAAAATATTCACATTGATCCCTGCCGATATTCTTTAGATTATGAGCCACATTTGATGAAACAAAATACAGATCACCTGCTGTTGCCTTAACGTATTTGCCATCGATGAACATCTCCACGTTGCCCCTTAATACCAGAATAATCTCTTCCTGCACATGCGTATGCGGCGAATGACTGACTGAATCCGCATTCAATGCCGTTGTATGCATCTCAAATTGGTTCAATTGCGACGTGGCCCTGTTAAAGAAATTTCTGCGATAACCTTTACCGGTGTTTGATGTTTTCAATTCATTCCAGTCAAGTATGAAAGAGCCGCCACCCTTTTTTGCCCTTAGTTTATCCATTGGCAATTTGCTTTTGTATTTTAAGATAAAATAAGTGGCCCCGGTATTGCCTGCATTTTCAATTCCATGTTCATCACCCGGCATGGCAAAAGCGATACTGCCAGGGCCCAGAAGTCTACTTTGTCCTGCTATGGTGATCTTCACTGTTCCTTCTTTCACGATCATTAGTTCCTCCTGGTCGTCGTGAACATGCGGTGGGTGAGGGGCTTTGCCTGGTTCAAGCGTAGATGTATGAATTTCGAAATAACTCAGCGCAAAGGTTTTTCCTTCCAGCACTTGCCGTCTGGTTCTGGAGTCTTCTTTTACTGCTTGCAGGTTGTCCCACCGATAAACACCCGACACCAGTGAATCATTATTTTGGGCAAACGTGGTGAAAGTGCTTATGATAAATAAACAGAGGAGTATTCTTTTCATCATTTATTTTTTAAAGCGACCTCTAATGCCTTTGTTGTTGTATAATATTTTGCCAGCATATTAGGAACCTCCCATTCGGGCATGTTCCTGTTTTTCAAATACCCGAGAAAATTATTGGTCACCTTCGCAAAATGTGCTTCGTGACCTTCAACAAGTTTCTCTGGCAATTTAACACTCCATCCTTTTGTAGTCTTGTATAATTCAACGCCGGGAAATTTTGCACTCAGCTTTTTGAAATGTTGCTCCAGCAATGGTGGAAAGCCGGGCTCATTGCTTACCGGCTCGATATACAGAACAGGTTTGTAGTTTTCTTCTTTACCCTGCCTGATCACAAGGTTCGCTTTTGTTCCCCGCATGATCGAATAGTGGGTGTCGCTTCCACTTTCAGTCTGGTATTTCCACACCACAATTACTTTTGCGTGCACACCTTTGATAGTATACCTGATTTCCCCATTCGACCATATTTTTAGTAATGAATCATTCTGCCTGTCCTTTTCAATGTAAGGAGGAATCTCACTTAGCTTAGTGATTGTCCTGAATTGAGTGACAGACATATCTGTCGGCCACCTTTTAGCATCGGTTATTATTATATCCTTCGTGTAATCCAGACTTTGGCCCGGAAAACATTCCCACTGCACCAGGTCAACCAGGTGCGTAGTGACATCGACAATGCCATTTCCTTGTTGTGATGCATCCAAAAACCAGGGGGGCCTGACTACTATACTGCCGGAAACATTTTTATAAAAATTATGATCACTGGTCATCTCT
>DASTIZ010000398.1:0-7119 GCA_035717045.1 Chitinophagaceae bacterium | reverse complement strand
GATGAGCAAGAACAATAAAAATGATTGTGTTTGTTTCCTGTCACTCATATAGTATAATGATTTTAGTTTATCGTGATCTTTTTTCCAGTCCCCATGGCTTCATAAATAGCGCTGATGATTTTCACATCTCTTTTGCCCATTTCACCCGGCACGATTGAGGGTTGACTATTTTTTATTGATAATGCAAAACCATCCATCTGTTTTGCCTGCTGAATTATTTTGGGAAAACTCATTGTGCCTTCAGGAGTGTAACCAGCCTGTCCACTATAACTATACGCAGAAGTGAGCTCAAATATCCCTTTCTCCGCTTCTGCTTTCAGGAAGTTCATTCCCTCACCGTAACTGGAGCGACCTTCGGCGACAATACCACCCGGCATTTCAAATTGCCAGGTGAGTGATTGTTCCACTTCTTTGAATTTATCGGGATTTGTTTTTGGCCCTTCCTGCGCAGTAACGGCAACCGGTTCAAGTCCGGTTGTGTAACATATACCCTGGACACAATAAATACCTACATCCTGCAATGGTCCTCCACCGGATAATGCTTTTTTCAACCGCCATTGTGATGGATCACCAATTGGGAATCCAAAACCAGCGCTTATCTTTTTGATATTACCATAGACTTTATTGGTTCCTAATCTCACCATTTCGAGATTGTAAGGTTCGAAATGTAAACGATAGCCGATAGATAACAGCTTACCCGCTTTTTTACATGCTTCGATCATGAGATCACAATCTTCAACCGATAGTGCCATTGGTTTTTCACAGATAACATGTTTACCCGCTTGTGCTGCACGAACAACAAAATCCCTGTGTAATGCGTTGGGCGTTACTACATAAACAATGTCTATATCTGTATTATCTTTTATGGTATCAAAATTCCCGTAGTTATAAACATTCTTGTCGGGAATAGAATATTTGCTTTGCCATATTGGGATCTTGGAAGGAGTACCGGTGACGATCCCCGCAAGATAACAGTGTTCAGTACTTTCTAATGCGGGAGCCAACTGACCACCGGCATAACCACCCAGCCCAAGTAAGGCGATACCAAGTTTACCAGCTTTCTTATTTTCGTTGATCATTGCCTGAGGATTTGACTTTTTCTCATTAGCACATTTAATTCCTGATGAAATTAACGGAACACTTAATCCAGCTAGTCCAAGCTTATAGAGGAATTTTCTTCGCGACGTATTGTTGGATTCCATTGTACTGAATTTTTATTTATTTGATTGCCTTTGGTTTTTGATATACCCCACCGTTTCAAGCATGGTGGCAATCCGGATATCTTTCTCATTCTTTTTCAAATATTGCAATAATTGCCTGTGTGCCTGTACATCGACATTTAATGAGTTGCCCCCGCCCACACCATGAAATAAAATCACGAGCAATGAGTTTGTTTGAACTGCTTTATCCACCCATTCCTTCATCTGTTCAAAACTGTGATTGTTGACCATATAACAATCTATGTTGTAAAGATCGATCTCATTTATTTTATGCATTTCATTGCGCACGGCTCTTGCTGCCACAAAATCATCCTTCATTGCATTGATAAATAATGAATCCCCGATCTTCATATCGCCACAGGTAAAAGCAAACGTTCTCCGAGTTTTCCCATCCAGGGCCTGCAGAAACAGGTTGGTCATTCTTGTTTCATCAACCATTCTTCTAACTGAGTAATTCTTCAGATCGTATTCTTTAACAACCCATTCCCTTCCTTTGCCGCCGATACAGGGATGATATAACGTGTGGTTGCCGAGCTCATGTCCCTGGGTAGCAAGCTGCTTCCATTCAGTTAATCGTTTCTGAACCGATGAAGAAAAACCAGTTACATAAAATGTAGCCTTTAGTCCAAGTGAGTCAAGAACCGGAATTGCATTGTCAAGGTGCTGGTCAATGGCATCATCATAAGTAAGAACCACGGCACATTTCTTTCCCTGCCAGGGCCCCCCGGATTGGGAATAGCTTGCCAATGACGAACACATGACCATGTAAAGCAATACTCTTTTCATAATGATTCAAATTTTGTCCTGAACCAGTCGAAGTCGACAAATCCTCCGGCCGATATAGTGGCGTAATTAAAGAGACAGAATTTGTTCCCGGTGAAAACGGAAAGGTTGAATTTCATTGACAGCTCACTTCCAAATTGTTTGAATGTTTTATTGTCAAAACTGTATTGAAACGATGCCTTACTTGTAACGTTCGATGCAATTGTCCGCAAATAAATGGTTTTGCTTTCCATGGCTACCGAGTCAATCATCTTTCCATTGTTTACCATGATGATCTCTTTGGAACCGTTTGTTTGTCTTACTGCAATGAATGCATACGGGTCCTGGAATACAGCCAGCCCGGCAATATCGCCATCCTTCATGTTCGCCACTTCCATTTTTGTTGTACCACTTGTTGGCTTATTCTCATAGGCCGCAAACGGTCTTTGTGTAAGTGTATTCCGGGCAGCGCGCAGGTTCGAATCAATTCTTCCTGTTGTTATCCTTAAAAATCCCGGTCGCCTGGTCAACGACCAATTTGCAGGATCAGGATTATGATTCCAGCCCCACTGCATGCCAAGGCTTTTGTTATCGAATTCATCGGATGTGGGAAAAGTTTTTAACGGGTACATTTTACCCACATCCGGTTTCTTATAAGTGATCACAGCCTTTCCATCAACTCCTACCATTGGCCACCCATCCACCCATCTTACAGGTTGCAAAGAGGGAAAGCGACCGAATGGCCCGCTGTCAACAAAAAGTATTGTCCACCATTCACCTGTTTGTGTTTTGATCAATGCACCCTGGTGGATTCCAAAATTTATTCCCGGCGTAGTATCTCGTATCACAACTTTTTGTTCAAAAGGGCCATAGATGTTTTTTGATCGTAAGGCTACCTGTATTCCGTCTCTTCCACCATACGTGCCATACAAATAATAATAACCGTTAACTTTATAAACGTGCATTCCTTCCAGCCCCCTTCGTATATCGCCGGTAAATACCAATGAATCGTTTGTTTTTGGTGAGAAATCGGGATTGAGCTCAGTAACAGAGATCTTGCTATATCCGTGTGTGACATAGATCCGTCCATCATCATCAAAGAATAAACCTGGATCATAAAACCCTTTTGGCAGTTTTCTTAGTTCCCATGGGCCTTCGGCTCTTGAGGCGGTACAAACAAATCCTCCTTCATCAAGAGTAATAAACAGCAAATAAAATTTTCCATTATGATGTTTCATGCTGGTGGCCCATTGGCCATGGGAATAACGATGACAGCTATCGAGATCATAGCATTTACTAAAATCGAACCGCGGTACTGCATTACTGCAATATTCCCAGTTTACAAGGTCTTTTGATTTTAATATGGTAACACCGGGAAAAACAAACATGGTTGTCGATACCATATAATAAGTGTCACCGACAAGAATTACATCCGGGTCAGGAAAATCCGCTGCAATAACCGGGTTGGTGTAGGTGCCATCACCATTATCGCTTTGCATTTTTTGTGCATACAGGCTAATGAATGACATCAACACAGCCTGGATGGTCAACAGGCTTTTTATTGCTGCATCCATGATATGTTTCAGTTTGAAATTCATCACTGGTCAACTACTATATATTATTTATGTGGCACATTCAATACTGCCGTCAATGCCGGCTTGGGCTGATATCGCCTGTTCCATAACAAAGGATAGTTGGTCCTGTTGGGAATGGGGTACCCGTTTTTCCAACTCATCGCATCATGCACTCCCCAAAGGGTAACTCTTGCTATCTTCTCTCTTTTTTTATAAAAGATAGTAAACAGCTCTTCATATCTCATCGCCAAAACCATTTGCATACTATCCGGCAGGTCCTCTTGGTAAGGATCAAAAAACGCTTTAAACTCTTCCAGTTGAAATTGTCTTTCAGACATTGCCTGGCCGATGATCTGACCTTCTTTTGTTAACGGCAATACATCCACGTCCATCTCTGTTACCATCACCTTAACACCGCAGGCCGCATAGGCATCGATAGCATCTTCTATGTATTTTGTTTTGGGATAATTTAATCCCCAGTGGCATTGCATACCTATGCCATCGATCCTGATGCCTTCTTTTTGTAACATTTTTACCATCCGCACTATACCATCTCTTTTTGCCGGGCGCCATTCATTAAAATCATTGTAGTATAGTTCAGTGTTCGGAGCGTATTGCGCGGCAAATTTAAATGCATATTTCACGAGAGTGTCGCCGTTACCAAACGCATTCACCCATGTAGTAGGGCGGTAGTTTCCGTCTTCACCGATCACTTCATTCACAACATCCCATGCATGGACGCGGCCTGCATATCTTCCCGCTACCGCTTCAATATGACTTCTTAACCGTTCGATCTGTTGTTCCTTTGTGTTTGGCTTGCCTTCCGCATTGGTAAAAAACCAGGCAGGGCACTGGTTATGCCAAACGAGGGTATGTCCTATGATGAACATCTTATTCTTTTCACCAAAGGCAACAAATTCATCAGCGGGTCCGTAATTATAAACACCCGGCTCAGGATTGATCAATGCAGCCTTCATTACGTTCTCAACGGTAATCGAATTGAAATGTTTAATCACAATATCCTGTGCCGCTTTATCCCTGCCGGATGTAATATCAGTATTAACAGCTGTTCCGATTAGGAAGGCATCCTTATACATCTCTTTTAATGTACGATCTTCTGCCTGCGATTCACTTACGTTCATCGTACTGCTGCATCCCAAAAAAAGTAAAAAGAATATAGACAAAATTGGCTGCGTCCGGCTCATAATTTTTTACTATTGTTAATTAATATCAAAGCAATTTATAATTACTCATCTACTGGTTCACTATTAAGAAGTCCGTATTACATGCTTGTCAATACATATACTTTTGCGGCCTCGGTTTTGATATCATAAAGAAACGTCTCTTTCAATTTGGGTGCAACCACGCCGGCCTTCTGTGAGATGATCGGCATAGCCGTTTTTTCGGTTTCAAAAAAAGGATTTGGATTGTTACCTGCCGCTTTGCTTAACAACCCGCCGGCGCTTAACCTCATAGCATTGCATACCCGCAATCGAAGATTACCACCAAGATTTGATTTTATGACAAGTCTCACCAGTTTTGCATCTTTCCATTCCATGTTTACTATCTCAAAACCACCAATTGCCCGTAAACCTGAGATGCTGCCCTTTTGCCATTGGGCGGGAAGTGCGGGTAACAAATGAATTTCACCACCGGCACTTTGCATCAGCATTTCTGTAATACCGGATGTGCAACCAAAGTTACCATCGATTTGAAACGGGGGATGGGCATCGAACAAATTATTGTATGTTCCTCCTCCACCTTCATTGGTTCCAACCGGCGTCAATTGGTCTTGAATAAGCTTGAATGCATGATCACCATCCAGCATTCTTGCCCACCAATTTACTTTCCATCCCATGCTCCAACCGGTAGATATATCACCGCGGTGGTTCAACGTGGTTTTAGCGGCACTGAATAATTCCGGCGTACGATACGGAGAGATTTGATTGGATGGAAACAAACCATACAAATGCGAAATGTGGCGGTGATCATCTTGCGGATCATCAATGTCATCGAGCCATTCCTGTAATTGGCCGTATTGGCCGATAAGCATCGGTGGTAACCGTTTTCGCATTTGTTGTAAGGTATCAACAAAAGATTGATCTTTCCTCAGGATCTTCGCGGCTTTCATAGTAATACTAAAGATGTCAAATACTACCTGGTTGGTCATAGTGGTGCCGGCATCAAGAGAAGAACCCTGGTGTGCTTTTGGTGCATTTTCCGGTGACATATCCGGATTGATCACCAACCATGGGTGTTTAGGATGCTCTATGAGAAAATCAACATAAAACAACGCCGCATTTTTAATCACAGGGTATACAGAAGCAAGAAATTGTTTATCTCCGTTATATAAGTAGTGTTCCCAAAGATGCTGGCTCATCCATCCTCCGGCGGCATTCCATACACCCCACAATGCCCCATCAACTGCACCGGTTATTCTCCAGATATCTGTATTGTGATGTGCCATCCAACCCCTGGCGCCATACATAAGCTTTGCAGTTTCCTTTCCCGTTATGGATAATTCTTTCACCATTTGTAAGAATGGTTGATGGAGCTCAGCAAGATTAGTTTTCTCGGCTGGCCAGTAATTCATTTCTGCATTGATGTTGATTGTGTATTTGCTGTCCCATGGCGGACGTAGTCTGTGATTCCATATTCCCTGGAGATTGGCTGGTTGTCCTCCCGGTTGCGAAGACGAAATGAGAAGGTATCTGCCATACTGATAGTACAGTGTTACAAACTGGGGATCGTCAACGGCTTTAAAATTTTTTAACCGTTCATCAGTCGGAAGACCTGCGGCGTTTGTGCTTCCAAGATCCAATTTTACGCGGTTAAAATATTTTTGATAAGCAGCAACATGAGACTGCCGGATAGAAACAAATGATTTTACAAAAGCTTTGTTCACATAATCAGCGGCTCGTTTATTTTCATCACCGGTTATATCATTGTAATTATTAAAATTGGTGGCAATAGAAATATACAATGTGACAGCATTCGCATTTTTAACGATAACCGAAGTATCGTTTGCTGTTATGACGCCTTTTTCTGCTTTTATGTGTACAATGCCTTTAAACTTCACCCTTCCTTTCACACCTTCGTGATCCATGGTCGTTCCCGAAATGGTCAATTCATTGTTTGTTGTTGTTCTTATCAAGGCATTTGGCTGTAGTGTAGTCATCTTTGCAGAAAAGGAAATACTTCCTGGTTTTCCCGCGGTTAAGCGGATCGCAATAACACGATCAGGAAATGATGCCAGAGCTTCCCTGGTGTAGACCACGTCTGATACCCGGTAACTAGTTTTTGAAATGGCTTTTTCTATGTCCAGTTCGCGATAATAGTTTGTATAATCACCATGACCTTCAAATGCAAGTTCCAGGTTTCCTACCGGTTGAAACATCTGGCCATGTGATGTTTTCGTGATAATTGAATTGTTAGCGATTCGTTCGGCTTCCTTGTACTTACCTTCGAAGATAAGTTTCCTGATGAATCCCAAAGAATCCAATGCAAGCGGATTGTCGTTCCGATTGGGACTACCGCTCCAAACGGTATGCTCATTTAGTTGA
>DASTIZ010000397.1:0-10395 GCA_035717045.1 Chitinophagaceae bacterium | reverse complement strand
TCAAACTTTATATTGAATGGTAAACGGTGGTCGATTGAGGAAAATGGTGAACTTGAAATGCGGTCAAACCGGGTATCGTATGGGGAAATTGTTCTAAAGGAAAGCAACCAGGAGGTCCGGATCAGGACCGAGCCGTCATCTGATCGCGACGGTAACGATATCAGGGTCGGTTTGAAGAATTTTAACATTGGTGACGTGACTACATTCCTGGTAAAAACAAACAAGATTGAAGGGATGGTTTCCGGTGATATCAGGATACAGGACCCTACAAAGAATTTTTATGTTTCCTCGGACCTCGTCACGGAACAATTACGGGTTGACAGAGACAGTATCGGCCGCATCATGGTGCATGTTGCCTATAATAACCGGACAGGCAACTTAACGGCCAATGGACGAACCGTTAATCCAAATGAAAAACTTGATTTTGATATTAGCCTCCTGGTAAGAAGTCCCCGCACTGACAGTGCAAACGTGATCAACATCAGGGCTGACCGGTACCCGGTTAATATAGCCGAACGATTTATTGGCACATTGTTTACCGATCTTGATGGTTATGCAACCGGCCCGTTAAAGATCATCGGCCTGGGGCCTGGTGCAAAATATATAGGCAAGCTGAAACTGGAAGATGCAGGTCTTAAAGTGATCTTCACGCAGGTTTATTATAAACTGTCAAATAGTGAAATTGAATTCAGGGAAGATGCCCTGGATCTTGGCCAGGTGAAGTTGATCGATACCGTGACAAACAATACGGCCACTTTGACGGACGGGCTGATCAGGCATCAGGGTTGGCGAAACATGGTATTCAACATAAAAGCAAGAGTGGACGACGACCGGGCCACGCCCGGTGAAGACCCTATGGTCTTATTGAACACCACCCGCAAAGATAACAGTAGTTTTTACGGCTATGCATTAGGTACGGGAACATTTGAATTGACAGGGCCGCAATCAAACATGGTGATGCGAATTAATGGAAAGGCATCGGAGACAGATAGCTCATACATTACGATTCCAAATACAACGGGAAAAGAAAGCGGTATCGCCGATTTTCTTATTGAAAGAAAATATGGACGTGAATTGACGGATACTCTTATTAGAAGCGACGAAACAAATCTTACTTATTACGTTGATATCACGGGCAATCCAAGAGTAAATGTAAAAGTGGTCATTGATGAATTAACCAATGACGAGATAAATGGTCGTGGTACCGGCGCATTAAGGATAATCTCCAGCAGGAATGATATGACCATGCGTGGCCGTTTCGACATCAATGAAGGAATTTACAATTTCAGTTTCCAGTCCTTTTTCAAAAAACCATTTGTTCTCAACAGGAATGCCAATAACTACATTGAATGGACCGGCGATGCCAATCACCCGGTGGTAAACATCGAAGCAATATATAGAACAACGAAAGAGGTTGATTTTGGGCCCTTGATCACAAACAATGTACCCGGCTCAACTATATCATCTTTCAAAGACTATGTTTATGTGGTGGCACGGATGAGAGGTGATCTGTTCAAACCTGATATCACATTTGCCCTTGATTATCCACCGGAAAGTATTCCCAAGAAAGATGCCACGGTTGCTTTTGTGATTGATGAAATATTGAAGAATGAAAATGAACTGAACAAGCAAGTAGCATTTTTGGTCGTGTTCAACAATTTTGCCCCGGCTACCATCAGTTCATCTTTAAGCCTCAATCCCGGCGTGGATCTTATCGTAAATAGCATTTCGGATTTTCTTTCTGCCCAGATCAATGGAGTTTTAAATAATATCATATCTAATAAGCTTAAGATACCGGGTTTGTACGTAAATTTTTCGGGCTCACTGTACAACCCAAATCCTTTTGGGGAAGCTAACAACGCTTTCAGTTATGATCGGACAAACCTGAATTTTTCTGTAGGCAAGTCTCTGTTTAATAACCGCGTCGTCCTGACTTTTGAAGGCAATTACGACGTCCCATTCCAAACGTCAGGAGCCAACCAGTTCAGCAGTGATTTTCTTACAAACTTTACTACTGAATTTCTTATTAATCAAAGCGGGACCATTCGTGCCACGATATTTTATAAGGAGAACGTAGACCTGTTAACTGGTACTACCATCAATGCAACCAAATCCCGCAGGTACGGCAGCAGCTTAACCTTCAGAAAAGACTTCAATCGTTTTGTAGATATTTTCAGAGGGAGAAAGAGACCTGCCCGCACTCCAGCCGTTGATAGTACAATCAAGGATGGCAACTAGGTTAAAAAGACAATGTGCAAATTCCAATGACGCTCCACAATCGGAATTTGGTCCCGATAATTATAGGGATTATATATTTGGGATTTTATTGATTATCATCACCCAGTATCTCGTGACCCAATTTGTCTCTCTTTGCTAAAAGATACTTTTCATTATGCGGATTCGGCAGAACTTCAATAGGAATATTTTCAACGATCTCGAGACCATAACCAACAAGTCCCACTCTTTTCTTCGGATTATTACTGATCAGTTTTAATTTACTTATCCCGAGATGACGTAATATCTGGGCGCCGATGCCGTAATCCCTTTGATCCATTTGAAAACCCAGATGAAGATTTGCTTCCACGGTATCCATTCCTTCTTCCTGCAAACGATAGGCTTTCAATTTATTTAACAAGCCAATGCCCCGGCCTTCCTGGTTCATATAGAGGATCGCGCCTTTGCCTTCCTTTTCGACCATCTTCATTGAGGAATGTAATTGTTCGCCACAATCACAACGCAGAGAGCCCAGGATATCACCCGTAAAACAAGACGAGTGAACCCGCACCATTACAGGTTCATCCTTTTCCCATTCCCCTTTTATTAATGCCAGGTGTTCATTACTTGTATGCTTTTCACGGAATGCAACCAGTTTAAAACTTCCATACTTTGTCGGCATATCAACCCTTACTACCTCATCGATTAACGAATCTCGTTTTATCCGGTATTCAATGAGATCTTTTATTGACACGATCTTAAAATCAAATTTCCTGGCCACTTCCATTAACGCGGGCAGGCGTGCCATGGAGCCGTCATCATTCATGATCTCAACTAAAACACCGGCAGGCTCAAAACCTGCAAGGCGTGAAAGATCGATGGCTGCTTCAGTATGACCCACCCTCCTTAACACACCGCCCTTTTTTGCACGTAATGGAAAAATATGCCCTGGTTTTCCGAAGTCAGTTGGTTTAGAGTCAGGATCGATCAATGCATGAATTGTTTTTGAACGATCATGTGCTGAAATACCTGTCGAACATCCGTGGCCCAACAGATCAACAGATACCGTAAAGGCAGTTTCGTGGAGTGCAGTATTATTATTCACCATGAGCTCAAGACCGAGCTCATCGCACCTGTCTTCCACCAAAGCTGCACAGATAAGTCCTCTCCCATGTTTGCTCATGAAATTGATTACTTCGGGGCTTGCATAGCGGGCGGCTATAATAAAGTCACCTTCATTTTCACGGTCCTCATCGTCGACCACGATAACAATCTTACCGGCTTTTATTTCTTCAATGGCACTTTCGATACTATCTAACATATTCTACGAAATTTTGGCAAAATTACACACAAACCAGTGGATGTAAAGTGGAAAAAAAATTATTATAATAAGCAGCGTTTCACTTGTCAACGGCGTTTCTTTAAAAGATTAAGTTCCAGCAACAATTTGTTAATATTTGGGTATTTTTAACCGGTTGGAAATCCCTTTCTTTGCAACCATAAACTAATACTTATGCTTAAGAAGTTTTTTAAGACTGCTTTATTGCTTGCTATTTTTCCTATCTCAATGTTTGCGCAAGAAACAAATAGTAGTATCGGCGGCTTCGTAAAAAGCGGCACCGGTGAAGTACTGGTTGGAGCAACAATTAAAGCTACTCACCTGCCAACAGGGACTACCTATCAAGTCATAGCCCGGGCTGGCGGCAGATATGATATTAACAATATGACTCCCGGCGGCCCTTACCTTATTGTCGCGAGCTTTGTAAGCTACCAGGATGAAAAACGAGAGGACGTTTACCTGACGCTTGGAGAAAAAAGCCGTTTTGACTTCGCATTAGTTGATAAATCGGGTATTTTAACAGAGCTGGTTGTTACCACACGTCGCGCATCAAATCAGGGGAAAGGTGGCACCGAAACAGGAATTGGCCAGGATAAGGTAACTAATATGCCTACCGTGTCGAGAAGTTTAAGTGATTATTTACGTTATACTCCTCAGGCCAAGGTAACCGGCGATGGTGGTGTGTCAATTGCGGGCCAGAATAATAGATACAACGCTTTCTATATCGATGGCGCAATTAATAACGACGTTTTTGGATTAGCTGCTTCCGGTACAAATGGCGGCCAGGCAAATATTAACCCGATCTCGATCGATGCCATCGATCAATTCCAGGTGGTTATTTCACCATACGATGCCTCTATTGGTGGATTTACCGGAGGCGGAATTAATGCAACCACCCGTTCAGGTACAAATGAGTTCAAAGGTTCTGCCTGGTATTATTATCGTAACGAGAACCTGGCGGGAACCACTCCCGGAAATTTGCCTGATAATGCGAGAACAAAATTGCCTGATTTAAAAAATTCAAATGTAGGCTTGCGATTTGGTGGCCCCATTGTCAAAAACAAAATTTTCTTCTTTGTTTTGGCGGAGCTCCAACGTGATAAAAGACCACAGCTTTTCAATTTTGCAGATTATAGAGGGTTTGGTACTGCAGACAGTGTCAATAAGCTCGTTAACTTTTTGAACAGCACTTATAATTATGATCCGGGATCATACCTCGACATACCGGAAAAAGTCAATGCAAACAGGATCCAGGCGAAACTGGACTGGAACTTGACGGAAAAAAATCGCCTCTCTTTAAGTTATCGTTTTAATGATGGCACACGTTACAACACAAGCGGTGGAAGCAGCACCCGGATCAACTTCTTTAATAACGGCTATCTCTTCCCAAATACTACCAATACATTCATCGCCGAATTGAAAAGTACCTTGAAGAATAATGCCTCCAATCGCTTGCTTGTCACCTTCACCAATGTGGAAGATAATCGTGATCCTATTGGAAAGGCATTCCCGAGAATAACCATCAACGATGGTACCGGGTCAACGAACGGGTACATCGTGGGTACAGAAAACTTTTCAACCGGTAACTTTCTCCTGCAAAAAAATCTGACTTTATATGACGCCTATAAGTTTTACGTAGGTAATCATTTGTTCAGCCTGGGAACTGATATCCTTTTCAGCAAGGCAAATAATCTTTTTATTCGTGATTTGTATGGCACTTATACCTATGCATCATTAAATGATTTTATTACCAATGCCAGACCCACGCGATACGACAGGACTTTTTCCTTGCTTGAATCAAAAACGGATGAATCCAACTCCCCATCTGCCGCCAGGTTCAAGTATTACAATCTTGCATTCTTCGTGAACGATGAAATCAAGGCAACTGATAGATTAACACTTAACCTCGGGATCCGTGCAGACAAAACCATTTTTCCTGATGATCCCAAATCAGACCCATTCTTTAATGATACAGCAATTGTGGAAATTTCAAAACACTATAATACGTATGGCGCAAGATCAGGTCAAATGGCAGATGTAAATTGGTCAATCTCTCCAAGAATAGGATTTGTTTATAAAATACCCGAAGATAACATTACCATACGCGGAGGTGCTGGTTTCTTTACGGGCCGTATGCCGTTGGTTTGGCCTGGCGGCGTATACAATAATACGGGCATTAACCTGGGGAGCGTCGGCATAAACAACCCTAACATCACTTTCCGGCCAGATCCCTTTAATCAGTATGGCCCTACAGACTTTGGAGTTAATCTGGCAAATTCCAAAGGTCAAGTGGATATTATCTCTAAAGACATCAAATTGCCAAGACTCTTCAGAACTTCATTAGGAGTTGATAAGAATTTAGGAAAAGGATGGAACCTGACTATTGAAGGATTGTTTTCAAAGAACATCAACGAAATATATTATCAGAATGTAAATATTATTCCTCCATCCAATAAATCTGTTGGCGCCGGTTCCAGAACCGTCTATACATTTAGCGGTACGCCGAGCAGAATTCCGATGCGCCCGGGCGGTATAAATCCTTACGCAGGTGGAGAGATATTCCTTTTGTCCAACGCCCCGAAAGAGGTGGAGAAGGGATTCGCATATAATTTTAGCTTTATTATAGATAAGAGATTCAGCAAAGGCTTTTCGGGAACCCTTAGCTATACCTACGGAAGTGCAACCGTAATCAATGAAGGAACCAGTTCTCAGAATAATTCACAGTGGCGCTTTATGGAAACAGTGAATGGCCGCAACTATATGACACGGTCCACTTCTGATTTCGACCTTGGGCACCGCATTTATGGTTACCTGTCCAAGAAATTCACTTATGCAAATCAAAAACTTGCGACTACCATTTCTTTAGTACTGAATTCACAGCAAGGACAGCCCTTTAGCTATGTTTACAGTGCAAGCCCGGTTGGTGACAGATCAAGAGGAGAAACGAATGATCTCATTTATATACCTACTGCCGCCGAGCTTCAGGGCATGGTATTCCTGACAAATACGGTTAATGGAGTTGCTTACAGTGCAGCTGAGCAGAAAACTTTGCTGGAAAATTACATTCAGAATGCCAAATACCTGAATAGTAACCGTGGGCGCTTTGCAGAACGAAATGGAGATCGACTGCCCTGGTCAACCATTCTTGACCTGAAGATCCAGCAGGATTTCAACCTTAAGCTGTCTGGAAAAACATATACGTTCCAGATCAGTTATGATGTATACAATTTTACAAACATGATCAGCAAAAAATGGGGACAAACTTATTTCCTATCGAATGACAATTATTCCCTGATCCAGTTTGCCGGATTTGTCAGCGCAACTGATCTGACGCCTCAATATCGCTTCAATCCGCAAAACGGTAAGCCGTGGGGACTCAGCACGACCAACGCTCCCGGATTAAGTGCGAGATGGATAAGTCAGCTGGGCATACGGGTAATTTTTTAATGGGCCGTTAATAAGCAGAAAAACCTCTTGTTATTCACAAGAGGTTTTTTATTGCAATACAGAAATTTATCAGGTGCTGATAGACCCTTAACCAGAAAAAAATGACTATTCACCTATAGACTGTGGACCAATAACCATCGACTATCGACTCCCTCCCCACCCCCATTTCAAAAAAGCAGGCATCGCTTTTCCCCAGGTTTTTACATCGTGCTTTCCATCCTCATAATTCACATAATGAATATCGTTTTCGTTTTTATAGCCTTTGTTTTCAAGTTCTTCAATTAATCCGAGTGTATCATCAATCGAATCGATGATACCATTATTGTTTCTATCCATTTTTTCGTCATGCGAGCCGGTAGTGAAATAAAATTTCAATCCGGGCTTATATGAACCTTCGCGTATCAATTTATGAATAATACGATCTGATTGCTCATTGTATCCATCTTTAATGTCCCTTAACCGCCACCATAATGAGCCTGAGAAAACGCCAGCTTTTGAAAATTCATCGGGATAGTGCCAAACCGCATCGATGGCTGACAATCCCCCCAAAGAAAAACCGGCATAACCTTTCTCTTTGAATGGATTCTCCCAAATTGAATTTATATAAGGTAACAATTCTTGTAAAACAAAATCCTGGTGTGCCTTTGCTTTTGCTCCCCTGCCTTTATAATCTAATATAGAAGCAGTCCCGTATTCCATTTTTCTTTCCGGGCCGCAATGAATACCGACGCCAAGAATCGGTGTTATTTCATTGTTTTCATAAAGGCTTCGTAGCATGGAGCCAAAATGAAACTTCGGCAAGTCCTGGCCATCATTGATCAATAACAGGCTGGTTAAACTTATCTCTGTATCAGAAGTGGGCAGGTAGAGATCAACAATGACCTCTCTTTCTAAACGGGCAGAATTAATAATTATGGTTTGTACAGGTACACTGGCTTGTTTCGAAAGCTGCATTTGCGGCAAAATTAAGGTAAGCGGCTTAAGGAAATCGCGTTTTGTTTCGAAACAAACCTCTTTCTTTTTTGTTTTTCTTACGGTTAAAAAATACATTTGATTCCTTTCGGTGTAAGATTAATTTGTTCAACCAACCAATTATTTATGAAGAAGATCGGCGTACTGCATGGAAAAGAAAGAAGCTTCCCTATGGCCTTTGTGGAGACGATCAATGGTAAAAATATTTCAGGCATAACTGCTGAACCTGTCCGTATCGAAAAAGCCATTCAAGGTGAACCTACCGGTTATGCGGTGATCGTTGATCGCATTTCACAGGACATCCCTTTTTACAGAACCTGGCTGAAGAATGAGGCTTTGACCGGAACAGCTGTTATTAACAACCCGTTCTGGTGGAGTGCTGACGACAAATACTTCAATAATTGTTTGATGACAAAAGTAGGAGTGCCCATTCCAAAAACTGCGATCATTCCTTCAAGGGAACATCCTGAAGATACGTCCGAGGATTCTTTCAGCAATCTCGCCTACCCGATGGACTGGGAGAGTATTTTTAACTATGTTGGCTTCCCGGCTTACATGAAACCATTTGCCGGCGGGGGATGGAAACACGTTTATAAACTCAGGAGCAAAGAAGAGTTTTTTGAAAAACATGCCGAGACCGGCCAACTTGTAATGTTATTACAGGAAGAAATTGTTTTTACAGAATATTATCGTTGTTATTGCATTGGCAGAAAATATGTTCGCGTTATGCCCTATGAGCCCCGTAACCCGCATCATCTTCGTTATGTAGCCAGCTTCACTCCATCGCCGGAAAGACTAAAACAAATGGAAGAGATCGTACTTCTCATTTGCACCTACCTGGGTTATGATTTTAATACTGTTGAATTAGCTATAAGAGATGGTATTCCCTACGCTATCGATTTCTGCAATCCCGCACCCGATGCGGAACTGGCTAGTGTAGGGGAAGAGAATTTTGCATGGGTAGTGGAAACTGCAGCAAACTATGCCATTGAAAGAGCACTAGAACACAAGGATGGACAGGATAACCTGACCTGGGGTGAATATGTGAAACGAGGGGCAAACAAAACCGCATTGATTTGAGATTTGGAAGTGACGATTTTAGATTCTAACGCAAATCCGAAATCTAAAATCCAAAATCTAAAATTGTAATATGGCCACACTCAACTATAAAACTTTCACCCTGGGCGTTGAAGAAGAATACATGGTGTTGGATCCTCAGACAAGGGAATTGAAAAGCCATGAACAAAGAATAGTACATGAGGGACAAAAAGTGATCAAGGATAAAGTCAAAGCCGAAATGCACCAGGCGGTGGTGGAAGTGGGCACGGATATTTGTGCGGATGCAGATGAAGCCTGGCAGGATGTAGCTGCCTTACGAAAAACCATTTCAGATATAGCCGGTAATCTTGGTTTCGCCATGGGAGCGGCGGGCACACATCCTTTCAGTCATTGGGAAAGCCAGTTGATAACTGATCACGTCCGGTACAATGAACTCGTAAACGAATTGCAGGAGGCAGCACGAAGTAACCTGATCTTTGGTTTACATGTGCATGTAGGAATGGAAAGCCGGGAAATGGCAAATCATATTGCAAACAGCACAAGATATTTTTTGCCGCATATTTATTCTTTAAGTACGAATTCGCCTTTCTGGGAAGGAAGACTGACCGGCTACAAATCTTTTCGCACAAAAGTTTTTGACAAATTTCCACGCACCGGGATCCCGGAAGCATTTGACAGCATTGAATCATATGAAAACTATGTGAAGCTGCTGGTAAAAACAAATTGCATCGACAATGCTAAAAAGATCTGGTGGGATCTCCGTGTGCATCCCTTCTTCAATACCGTTGAGTTTCGTATTTGCGATATCCCGCTTACCGTTGATGAAACTATCACCCTGGCCACACTATTCCAGGCTATATGTGCGCGGATCTATCTCCTGCGGAGCAAGAATTTGAATTTCATCCAGTACTCCCGCGCATTAATAAATGAGAACAAGTGGAGAGCCAGCCGCTATGGTATCGATGGATTCCTGATCGACTTTGGGAAAGAAGAAGAAGTGAATACCCGGGCCCTGTTATACGAGCTGCTGGATTTTATTGACCCGGTGGTTGATCATCTTGGAAGCAGGCACAGACTTGCCTATATTCATAAAATACTGGAGAACGGAACCGGCGCCGACAGGCAGCTAAAACTTTTTGAGGAAACAAAAAATCTTGTTAGCGTTGTAGATTATATAAGAAATCAATTTTTATCGGGCATTTAATAATCGTGTTATGAGAACTGTTCTATCAATCTTATCGTTACCCATTTTATGTTTTTATTTCGTTGCCTGCAGCGGCGATGATCAACAAACAGGCGCAAACCCAAATGCACCAAACACGTTGGAAAGTCTGATAAATCCAGGCGCCAACTCCGCTACACCA
>DASTIZ010000396.1:0-5305 GCA_035717045.1 Chitinophagaceae bacterium | reverse complement strand
TAACTTAATTATATCGACAAACTACACGGCCTATGTTTCCCTATCCCTTATTAAAGAATAAAAAACTGACGGTACTGGCTGTGCTCTGTTTTGCTATCCTTACCAGCACGCAGGCACAAACGAAAACTGAAATCATCTGGGACAATTATGGTGTGCCGCATATCTACGCTCGTAATACCGAAGAGATGTACTATGCTTTTGGCTGGTCGCAGATGCATAATCATGCAGACCTGTTACTACAACTATATGGACAGGCAAGGGGCAGGGCAGCAGAGTATTGGGGTGAAAAATATATCGCCTCTGATAAGCAGATTCAACTCTTTAACTTACCTGATTCAGCAAGGAGCCAGTATGCCAGGCAGAATGCAGAAAGCAAAAAACATTTAGACGCATTTGTTAATGGTGTCAATGCCTATGCACAAGCACATCCTGAATCAATTGACTCAGCCATGAAACGGGTATTGCCGGTAACAGTTTATGATGTGATGGCGCATAGTAAAAGAGTGGTTTGCCTTGAATTCATAGCCGGCGGTGATCTTAGGGCTGCCAGGCAATTAACCGGGACGGGATCAAATTCCTATGCCATTGCCCCTTCCAGATCAGCTTCAAAGAATGCGATGCTGGTTGCAAATCCACACCTCCCCTGGAATGATTTCTGGCTATTTTTTGAAGCTCATTTAATAGCGCCCGGTTTCAATGCATATGGTGCTTCGTTAGTCGGGCAACCTATACTAGGCATAGCCTTCAATGAGAACCTTGGCTGGACTCATACAAACAACACCATTGATGTTTCAGACAGGTATGAACTGACACTCCGGGACAATGGCTATTTATTAGACGACAGGATAGTATTATTTGAAAGAAAAAATATACAGCTAAAAGTTCGGCAGGCTGACGGGAGTTTTAAAACGCAGGATATAGAATTGACCTATTCCAAACATGGGCCCATCGTGGGTGAAAAAAATGGTAAGGCTTATGCCCTACGCATTGCCGGGTTAGAAAATGCCTTTTTCGCGGAACAATATCATAACATGGCAAAAGCCAGGAGCTGGAAAGAATTTGAAAAAGCGATACAAATGCTTCAAAACCCTTTTTACAATGTGGTTTATGCGGACAAGGCCGGGAATATTTTTTATTATTTTAATGGTAATGTACCCAAAAGAATGGAAGGTGACTGGAAGTTCTGGACCGGTACAGTAGATGGCCGGTCTTCTAAATACATCTGGAATCAATATCATAGCTATGAAGAACTGCCCAAAATCTTTAACCCACCTACAGGCTATGTTCAAAATGCAAATGATGCACCCTGGACAAGCACTTACCCCGTAGCATTGAAGGCAGAAAATTTTCCATCGTACATGGCACCGAAGTCAACACCATTACGACCACAACGTGCAATCAACCAAATAAAAGATGATGCGTCAATTACATTTGAGGAATTAGTAGGTTATAAATTAAACACGGGCATGGAAGCTGCTGATCGCTTTCTGGATGATTTGCTGGCCGCTGTAAAACAGTATCCTGATTCGGTTGCTCAAAGAGCCGCTGCGGTTTTACAGCAATGGGATAAAGCTACAAATGTGGATAGTCGCGGCGCTGTGCTTTTTGCCCGCTGGTGTGATATGCTAAGAGATACTATGTTTGGCATTCCCTGGAACCCTGCACAACCTATAACCACACCGGATGGGTTGAAGGATCCGCAAAAAGCTGTAGCACTATTGTCAAAAGCCGCCATGGAAGTGGAGAAAATGTATGGAGTACTGAATGTCGCATGGGGAGAGGTGAACAGGTTTAAAATTGGCGACTACAATTTTCCGGCCAATGGTGGTTCGGGTAATTATGGCATTTTCAGAACCATGTATTTTCTTCGAAACACCACGGACAATAAGGGTTATGCGGTGGGTGGGGATACTTACGTTGCCGTAACAGAGTTTGGCTCTACAGTAAAAGCCCGGGTATTACTAAGCTATGGCAATGCCACCCAGCGTGGCAGTAAACACATAGGCGACCAATTGAGTTTACTTTCGCAAAAAAAACTCCGGCCTGCTTTGCTGGATAGAAATGAGATCCTGCAGAATTCAGAAAAAAGAGAATTGTTGGATATAAAAACAAAAAAGCAATAAGGTTATTGGGTGACTGTCTACGCGTTTTTCGTCGTCGCGGGTCTTGCCCTGAAAATGTTTCAATTCTAAATATGATTGTGGCAGACGCCGTGATACAAAGCATAATCAATCTTTCATACGCCGGGGTCTCGCAGCTATTTTTCTATTTATCGAAGTCGCTTCTTGCGAAGACCCCATCGGGGCAGAACAATACTTCAGTGAAGGAGGCAATACCATAAATTTGAATAAATTCTGGACATGCGGAAGCGACCTGCCAAAACATTCTTCTTCAAACAGGCAGAATTATTGTCTGGTCCTGAGTTTAATGCAAATGCTGATGTACATGGCTTTTCGGTGAGATACAACCAGCCTTTTTATGAACATGATCTTTTCAAGTTTCACTTCCGCTCCGATTTTCTTACTGCTCTTCTTATAGTAAAAGGGGAACTAACTTTCTCACTAAACCTCGAGGAATATACCGCAAAACAAAACAGCCTCATTATTGTCGCTCCCAATGCTATAAAAAAAGTTGGAGTAGTTTCAAAAGATACCATTGTCTCGGGTGTCAATTTTACTATTGAGTTCCTGACTGCCATAGGGATGCCGAAAAATGCTGTCGAACTTCTTGATTATTTTTCTTCACAGTTTTCGCCACATTGGAACCTTGACAAAAACGATGCTTCTTCTGTGCAACTATTGATAAACCTGCTCAATAATAGAATTATTTCATTAAATGAGCATGTATATGGCAAAGAACTCCTGTATCATACTTTTTATATTTTTTTGTATGAAGTATACGGGATGAGCAAGAAATATTCGGTGCCAATCCATCATCATGTTACGAGAAAAGAAAATCTTGTTAAGAATTTTACACAGCTGGTGCAAAAGCAGTTCAGATCGCAGCGAAATGTAAACACGTATGCAGACCAGCTCAGCATCACTCCTAAATATCTTACCGAAACAGTAAAAGAGATCACAGGCAAAACAGCCGGCGAAATTATTGATGATTTTGTTTTGCTGGAAGCAAAACTGTTATTGGATAATCCTGAATTCAGCATTGCGGAAATAGCTGATGAACTTCATTTCAGCGATCAATCATTCTTTGGCAAATATTTTAAAAGACACACCGGCATGTCGCCAAAGGAATACCGTTATTCACCTTAGCATCACTTCAGAATTAATTCAGGAAATAATTTCCCTAATCCCTAACCGACTATTTGACCAAACTTGCCGAAGCGGGGACCTTTCCCCGGGGGCATTATCGTTTCATCTTTGTGTTGTCAAATTATTATGAAAAACAAGACAAACGATATAGTTGAGAAGGCGACAACACTTTTTATTCAGAATGGATTGCAGTCGGTTACAATGGATGAGGTCGCTTTATATGCCCGCAGTTCCAAAAAAACGTTGTACGAAAATTTTCAAAGCAAAGAAATGTTGGTAAATACCATAGTACAGCAAATAATCTCGAAGATCAGTAAATATATCAGGGTATGTACAGATATTTCTCCGAATGCAATTACGGAAATGAGAAACTTTTCTTCTTACATCCTTGATCTTCCTGAGATATTAACTCCGGCATTTATGAAGGACCTGAAAAAATATTATCCCGAAACTCATTTACAGTTGCGTCTTTTCAGAATTAATTCGATAATACCCTTTATCCAACGCTGCTTACAACGTGGTATTGAGGAAGAGGTTTTCAGACCTGATATAGATAAAACAAATGTAGCGTGGCTATACTGCTGGCAACTGCAAAATGTATTAGAAGGTGACACTTTCCCTCAGGATCAGAAAAAGGTCATCTCAGGCATAAATGATTTGTTGTTGCATGGCATTGTCAATTCGAAGGGACTGAAACTGTTAACGATGAATAAACAATTTGAAAACATTGGACAAAATGAGAAGCCGGGAACCGGATGACCTTAGTTATTTTTTCACATTGACCATGGTCATTGGAACCGGGCAATATCTGTAGGTAACTTTTAACTACCCTCTGAAATCAATTTAATCGTTTCCGTTGAAAGCAATTATTCACAATTAAACCTTTTTAAAATGAACAAGATGTTAATTGCGGTTTTCGAAACCGAAGCAAAAGCCTACGAAGGGTTAAGTGCCCTGAAAGGCTTGCATAAAGATGGTGACATTACCCTTTATGCAACTGCAGTAATCAACAAAGATCAAAAAGGCCAGATCAGAATAAAAGACAGTGCTGACCAGGGTCCAATAGGTACCGGGGTCGGTCTTCTCACTGGCAGTTTGATCGGCTTATTGGCCGGCCCGGTCGGATTGGCCATTGGCGCAGCAACTGGCGCTATGGCAGGAATGATCTATGATGTTAGTGACAGCGATGTTAATGAAACATTCATAGATGATATATCTGCCGCTCTCACTAATGGTAAAACTGCTGTTGTTTGTGAGATTGATGAAACCTGGACCGTTCCGGTTGATACAAAAATGCAGGCTCTTGACGGCCTGGTGTTCAGACGTCTTCGGTATGAAGTAGAAGAAGAACAACTCAACCGTGAAGCCGAAGCTATTTCAAATGAATTCAAGCAACTGAAAGAAGAATTTAAAGAAGCAAGGGAAGCCGATAAGGCTGAGATCAATGCATCGATCGCAAAATTGAAAAATAAAGCAAAGGCTGCAAGTGATCACCTTCAAAAGAAAATGAATGATTCAAAAAATCAGTTTGAAGCAAAAGTGAATTCAATAAGTGATCAGATGAAAAATGCCAATGACAGGAGAAAAGCAAAACTGCAAAAAAGAATTGATGTGTTGACAGAAGAGTATAATGCGAGGACTGCCAAATTAAAACAAGCTGGAAAATTGGTCAGTGAAGCTTTTGAGATCAGGAAAAAAGAAGAAGCACCGGTAGCATAATTGAGCACCGTAACGGATCAAAAAAGAAAATTTTCTACCCGATTGGAAAATCAAGCTCAGCTATTATTGTTCAGTTGTGAAATAAATGGCTGTTCATAAAAACGTTTGCCGGTTGCTTTGTACAATGCATTGGCCAATGCTTCAAAAACCGGCGGATAGGCCGGTTCTTCCGCCCGGGGTCTTGCCCGGAGGTCCTTACATCGATGAGAAATTTTGAGGGCAGATTCTGTGTTAAGAACCAAAGATTATTTTATTTTTTTATCTTTATTTTTTAGGCGGCTTTATGTCAGCCTGTTTAGAGCGGTCTGGTTTCATGACCG
>DASTIZ010000395.1:0-6058 GCA_035717045.1 Chitinophagaceae bacterium | reverse complement strand
ACATCCCAACCCACCCTTTTGGTTTATTCCAAGGATGAGCTTGAAGATGATATCCCAATGATCGAATATATCGAAGAATTAGCAGCGAGGCATTTCCCTGATCTCGCCATAATGAAATTGCATCTCGATCCTAAAGAATTTTTTGCTGATTGGATCAGTGACAAGAAAAATGCAATTCTTGTAAGCGGTGCATTTGGACGCTCCTCCCTTTCACGGGTCTTCAAAAAAAGCTTTGTAAAGGAGTTGATAAAAGAACACAGGTTGCCAATATTCATTACTCACCGGTAATGGAAATCAGTTGTCCGAATTAGGGGCTGCTTTACAACCCTGTTTAATTAAGCAAAGCGAAGATCAGGCGGGGCCTTACGGAAATTCAAGTTAGCCAGCTTAAAGACAGTTTATTCCAATATGGTTTTGAGCTGATGGAAGATAAAAAAAAGCATACTCGTTGAAAGAATAAGGATTCCGATTCTTGAAAGACCCACAATTCAAATGAACCGCCTTTTCTTGCTATTGCATGCTTGAGAAATTGTAGAAAATTACGATGCTTATTTGATAGATCATTTCCTGAAGAGTCGCTTTTTTGAGAATACACATTATTATGGGAAAGCAATGCAAAAATACAGGGTATGTAAAACTGTGGAACCTCTATTGATTGTGTTTATCGGGGAGGGCCATTGTCTTCGCGACAGGTCGGCGATACTGATATCATAAACGGTCATGACATCTTTCATATTCTGGTAAATGAACATTATTAACCAAGGAATTATTTGATTTTAAGCAGCTGATCTTTATCAATCATTTCACCATCTTAAATCATTTCTGTTCGGGTGGAAGGAAAGTAATTTTAATCCGGACATTTTGCATGCGCCGGTGATACGTATCATAAGTATCAGATAATTGAACTCATTAAGAGGCCTGCCGATTTACAGCAATCAATGTAATGAATCCATATAATGATTCATTAGTTGAAGATACCTGCTGACTTCGTAGAGAGATTTTTGTTTTGATTCCTGACTTAAAGCACTCCGGGCACGAAGACTATTGACCTTCGCTCTTACATTGGCGCGATAACCTTTATAATAGATAAATAGACGTTTATCATCTTCAGTTTTCACCGTTGGAAATTTTTCGTTGTAAAGATCAATAAACAGAGAAGAAAGATCCTGCCTGTCAAATGAATCGAGGTCCATACAAAGAAATGCTACTTCATTCAATACATCAATCTGGCGGAAATCATCATTAAATTCTATACAATCAAAAGGCTGTGGAGAAGGTAAGAGAAAAATATTCCTGGAATGCAGATCACCGTGGCAGTCCCTGAAATACCCGGTTTTACACCTTTCCTCAAGCAACTCCTTATTCTTCATCATGAAATCATTGGATCTGTGAATTGCCTGATCAATAATGCCACTATTCTCAATTCCAGGATTATTGTTCAAAAATTCTCTCTCTGTTCCCAGGTCGGCAAATTTTTCTTTTAGGTCCATGAAATCTTTTTCATATATGATCCTCGTGTCTTGATGAAACCGGGCAATTTTTGTTGCAAGGCTTCCCATATCAGTCTCGTTAACTTTATTTTTCGACAAGAGAATATCCATTTGCTTTTCCCTATCCATTTTGTGCATCCTGACTGCATGATCCAATAATTTTCCTTCCACATCTCCGATAACCAAATGGCCATCCCGGTCATAAATGGGTTGTACGTCGATGTAAATGTCTTCAGTCAATCTTTTATTTAATTCAATTTCTCTTTCGCAAAAATGTTTTCTCAACTCAATGCTTGAGAAATCAAGAAATGAGTATTGTATAGGTTTCTTTACTTTATAAACAAACTGGTCTCCGATAATCACCCAGGATATATGTGTCTCAATTAATTCAGGTTGATGAGTGAATTCAGGAAATTTTCCTTCGCCAAGTAATTTATTGATCTGATCCTTTGTCATTTTTCTTTTGCAAATGATCCATAGTTTTTTGAAGCATATGATATATGTTATCCCCGGTGGAATTCAATACTAAATGGGGTTCGTTGAGTGGTTCCCATTGCCGCTGAATTAATTTGTACACGTTAAAATCTGCTTCGCTATGAGGCCTTTCCATTTGTAATCGCCGCCTGACCATATTTTCATCAGCTACTATTTCGATGAAAAATATTTCAGATTTATTTTTAATTTCTTTTATAAGCATTTTCCGGACGTCATTCTTGTAAAATGTTGCATCAAGCACAACATCCCTGTTTTCATCAATGGACCGTTTCGTTTTCTCCAGCATCTCCTTATAGACTATTTCCTTTTCCTTATCTGAATACGTCCTTTTTGGGAAAAGTTCTTTTCGTAACCGGTCACTATTGATATATTCAGCATTTATCTGTTCGGCAAGCTTTGAAGCAAAATAGGTCTTGCCAGTGCCCGGTAAACCAAAAACAATTATGACGATCGGAGTTTTAGTGTTTGTCTTCACTTATTTTAAACCTGATATTTAAATTGCTATTTATCCATTACCAACACGGCAGCCCCATGTACTTTACCAGTCCTTATATCATTTAATGCATCATTTGCCTGGTCTAAAGAATAGGTTTGAATTTCCGTTCTGATCGGGACCTGCGGAACCAGTTTTAAAAAGTCTTCTCCATCTTTTCGCGTAAGATTTGCAACAGAGCGGATTATTCTTTCTTCCCATAAAATCCTGTAAGGGAAAGTCGGAATGTCACTCATATGGATGCCTCCGCAAACGACAACGCCTCCTTTATTAATATTCATTAAAGCATTTGGCACAAGACTCCCCGCCGGCGCAAAGATGATCGCAGCATCCAATTTTTCAGGCGGTGTTTTAGAAGAATCTCCTGCCCAGGCTGCTCCCCGTTTCAAGGCGAAAGTTTGTGCATCGGTATCACCTTCCCGTGTAAATGCAAATATTTTTTTCCTTTGAAAAAACGCCAGCTGGATAAGAATATGCGCTGCGGCCCCAAAACCATAAATACCAAGATTAGTTACCAGTTCACCGATCATTGTATAAGATCGGTACCCGATCAATCCCGCGCAAAGCAAGGGACTGCCTGATGCATTGGCGTAGGTTACATCAAGTGGGAAACAATACTTTTCCCAGGCAACGGTATATTCGGCATAACCACCATCAATCGTATAACCGGTGAACAATGGATTATCACAAAGATTTTCTTTCCCAAGTTTGCAATACTTACAAATGCCGCAGGTATAACCGAGCCAGGGAATTCCAATAAAGTCTCCTTCATTGACAGTTCTTACCTGCTCTCCTTTTTTCACTATAATGCCAACAATTTCATGACCCGGCACTAATGGTAATTTTGGACCCGTTAATTCTCCATCTACTATATGAAGATCCGTGCGACATATTCCGCAGGCAATGACCTTTACCAACACCTGCTGATCGTTTGGTGATGGAACACGGACCGTTCTCAATTTTAGGGGCTGATTTAGTTCTTCAAGCAACATGGCCCGCATTGAAACTGGTATCGTCATCATAAACTAAAAGGCAAAAATACCTTTAAACAGATCCCCCCACTTGATTCAGTATCGTCTTTTTAGTGCTGTGCTTGCCGGCAAATAGGACACGATGATCTTAAATTCAAAACAGGATGATTTGCGCCAGGCTTGATGAAGACCGGGCTCCGGTAAATGGGTTGGTTGCTTAACCAGCCTTTCTTAATTCCCTTAATTTATCCAGGTAAAATATCACCTCCTCATCACTCACCTGGCCGAAATCCTGGTAGAATGAGCCAACACCATAAAATTCTTCAGGCACTAAAAGCGCTATCACCTCATCAGCTTGCCTGGACAGCTTTTCCACAGCGCTTTTAGATGCTACGGGTACTGCAATGATGACCTTTTCAGGATTGCTTTTACGCAAAACCTGGATAGTGCCTAAGAGCGTATTGCCTGTTGCGACTCCGTCATCAACCACAATTACAGTTTTTCCTTTTAGCGACTCGGGCTCTCTATCACCCATAAACTTTTTATACATTTCCCTTAACTTATTCCGGATCTGCACCAGTTCCTTTCGAATGTATTGAGCAGTAACATACTCGTGTGGAATAATAAAATAATCAGTAAGACTGGCAGCGCCAATAGCATATTCTTTATTTGCCGGGTGGCCGATTTTTTTTGTAAGAATTATTTCAAGTGGAAATCCCAATTCTGTTGCAACAAAATAGGCAACCGGTACTCCCCCTCTTGGCACGGCCAACACTACGCCCGGATCATTCTTAAATTTTTTCAACCTTTCTGCAAGCAATAAACCCGCTTCAGTTCTATCGCGGAACATAAACTATGTTTTATTGTTTTTCAAATCGCCCCGTTATCTCGGAAATTCTTATTCGATACATGACCGGCCCGAATCTCCTGCTGTCATTGATCTTACTTTATTCATCATGTTCAAATGGATGAATGGTGCTGCTGGTCAATAATGGAACACACGGTCGAAAAGCGGCTCCCTTGCCTTTTTGCGTCTTCACCTTTCAATTCCCTCAAACTTTCCATATACCCTTATGGTTTCCCAATTGGCCAAATCTGTTATTATACCTACCTCAAAACATATGTTTAGCTCTACTCGGAGAAGTTTCAACTTCAATCCGTCTCTGGTTTGTTCATAGATGTATTTTACCATCGAATGCATACGTAACCGGGACCACGTAAGGATAATTTCCATCTATGCAGGTCAGCCGCCCGATCGCCTGGCTTGCAAGAACGATTTCAATTTCAACGTCACTTAATTCACCCAACATAATGAACAGATTTAACGGGTTGTAAATATTGTTCAAACCAATTGACAGCATGCTCGCAAACTTCTTCCATAGCACCCGGCTCCTCAAATAAATGTGATGCACCTCTTACAATTTCAATACTTCTTTCACACTCTAATAGAAAATATGCTTTATTATTTAGTCTCAATACATCATAGTCAAGCCCTCCGACGATCAGTAATGTTGGCGCCTTTACGTTTGCCAACACATCCATTGCAAGATCAGGCCTGCCGCCTCTTGAAACAACTGCGCCAATTTGTGGCAAAAAAACTGCCGCCCGCAATGCCGAAGCTGCACCGGTACTTGCTCCAAAATAACCAAGCCGGCAATGTTTTGCCACATCCTGTTTTTCCAGCCATTTAGTTACATCAATCAATCTGTTTGTCAGGAGTTCAATATTAAATCGATTCATATAGGTAGCGTCTTCCTGTTCAGTCAACAAATCAAATAATAGGGTACCAAAATTTCTCTGATGCAGGTAACGAGCTACCATTTGATTGCGCCGGCTCAAGCGGCTGCTTCCACTGCCATGCGAAAAGATAACAATAGCATCTGCCTTTGATGGAATGATCAGGTCACCTTTCAAGTCGATATCGTTAACCGGTATGCTTATATTCTCATGTGTTCTGAATTCCATGGTAAATTTTAGTTTGGTAAAACGATTGGCGTTTTAGCTCTGATATTTATTTCATGCTCGGCCAGTTGTGAAAGCCGGTCATCAATTTGTTTTTCATTTACCTCTGCCGTGTGAAATACAGAAGCAAACTTTTCCATTTCCAATTCCTTTGCAAAAGCTGCAGCTGTCCCATACAGGCTTATCTTAAAATGATTAATGCCCTGGATACATGCCAGCAAGCAGGCGTCTTTAACCTGCTGATCAGCGCAGTTGTTCAACTTTTCATTTGTTTCTTCAATAAAGGCCAGCATTATCTTATTTGCAACGCTCAGTGAACTGATTTTCTCCTCTTCAAAGAAACCAGATAAGACTTTTATATGTTCATCGACCACATCGAGATATTTCTGCAATACTGATTTCAATTTAACTGATCCTGCTTTGTTGACCCACGAAGGCAAATTGTTTCTTAGTTCAATTTCCGCTGCAGTGAATTTTTGTGAATTATAATCAAGTAAGTCACGTAGGGTGGCAATAGGTTTGTTATTCTCCTCCATAATATAAAGATTTAAGTCAGGCGAATCTCGTTGTTGTAACGGTTTACACCAATGACGGCTATCAAACGAGGCAATGATGGTTCTCAATCAAAAAGATCATGAGATGAATTA
>DASTIZ010000394.1:0-3100 GCA_035717045.1 Chitinophagaceae bacterium | reverse complement strand
GCAATGTTTCATTGCAGACAACGCTGCGGCAATATCCATCCAATACATCAACCGGCCGCCCATCAGGTTTCCGAAAGTGTTGGTATCGTTTGGCAAAACCAATTCTGTCATTACTACGTGGCTCTCCGCAGCTCTTTTTGTTTCCATATAATATTTTTATAAAGATACCAAGGAAGAAGGTACAAGGTACAAGGCATGGGCCACGAGCAACAAAGACTAAAAAGCCAATTGGCACTAGAACAACAGTCATCCTGAACCTTGATCCTTGTGCCTTGCACCTTCATGCTTTCCCCTTACTTTTGCCCGTCCGAACGGTGACCATCAATTGGCAAACCATTTAATCCGGGCGGACCCATTCTCAAAGATTCAACAGATTGCTATGGAGGTACGGCCCGTAATTAATTTCGATGATACAGAAATCGCTTTCGCATATAAATCCAACAAAGAATTAAAACAAGCCCATTTGCTTTTTTCATTAATGGGAAGTTCATGGCTGGTAAAATTGGGAACAAGACTGACTCCCCCATTGATAAAATGGGATCTTCCCTTTATCAAACCCGCAATCCGCAATACGATTTTTAAACAGTTTGTTGGAGGAGAAACGCTGGAGCAAAATGTCGTGGTTGCCGATAAACTTGAACAATATGGGGTCCAGGTAATACTCGATTATGGTGTTGAAGGAAAAGATGGCGAAGAGAATTTTGACCATGCCTGTGATGAATTTATCCGTGTGGTAAATTATGCTTCCACGCAGCCGAATATTCCTTTCATGAGCGTCAAGGTGACCGGGTTTGCGAGATTTGGTTTATTAGAAAAAATGGACGCGATGATGCATCAGAACACCGGTAGCCTGATGAAAAAATATTTGAAGACCCTGGATGAGCTGCCGGCTAATGAGCGGGAAGAGTGGCATCGTGTAAGAAGAAGGATGCTGAGCATATGCGAAGCCGCATCCAAAGGAAATGTGGGAGTATTTGTAGATGCAGAAGAAACGTGGATACAGGATCCGGTTGATGTGCTTACCATCTTAATGATGGATTCGTATAATAAAGAAAAATGTATTGTCTACAATACCACGCAACACTATCGTCATGATCGCCTACCATTCTTACAAGCCTCTTACGAAGCGGCCGTGGAAAGAAAATTTATTCTTGGAGCCAAGCTGGTGCGGGGCGCCTACATGGAAAAGGAAAGAAAAAGGGCTGCTGAATTAGGTTATCCTTCTCCTATTCAGCCTACCAAAGAAGCAAGCGATGAAGATTTCAATGAAGGTGTACGATTTTGTATCGATCACCTGGATAAGATCTCGCTGGTAGTTGCCTCTCACAACGAGTACAGCAATATGCTTGCGGTAGAATTGCTGCGGCAAAAAGGATTGCCGTTGAGGAATCCGCATGTGCATTGGAGTCAATTGTATGGCATGAGTGATAACATTACCTTTAATCTCGCCAAAGCGGGATGCAGCGTAAGCAAGTATCTTCCGTTCGGTCCGCTAAAAGATGTAATACCTTACCTGATGCGCCGTGCGCAGGAAAATACATCCATGGGAGGCCAAACGGGTCGCGAGCTGGCTTTGATAAAGAAGGAAATGAAAAGAAGAGGGATGTAATTTTTAATTTTTTAATTTTTTAATGAATAGAGTTATGCGCCAACTATCGTTATTAAGCTTACTCGCTTTTCTATGCCTCGCATCCTGTAATGACAGCCGGCCAGGCAAGCTGGAAGACGCGTTCATCCTGTCTCTTCAGAACAATAATTTTGATTTATTAAGAGACTATTTACCGGATGAAAAATTTTATAGGTCACTTGGAGATAAAGTTCCCCAGGGAAATGATGAAGAAATAAAAAAGATCATTGACGCCAAACATGAAGAATTAAGAACGGCCTGGCAAAACACCTATTTTAATGCAGCCGAAAAAAAGATCGAACTAAATAAACTGGATATTAAGGATGTTATTTATTATGATCCCTTCCCGAAGGATGAAACAAATGAAGCAATGATTATCATTTACGAGTACAAAGGAACCACCGGGGACGATATCCAGTTTATCATTTCCAGGAAATCAGGAAAAATCGTTTTGTTGGGGATTCCAAATCCAACAAGAGCATTTTCAATGCAGGATAAAGACCTGCCGGCATTAAACGAAGCCAAAGCATGGATCGAATTAAGTAAGCCAGCATTTAAAAGGAATATCGAAGATTTATCAAACAAACTTGTAACTGCTGCAAAGTCCAATAACCTCGATGAGTTTGGAAAACATCTCGCCTATCGTGGCGCTGACGAGACCAAATTATGGCGAACGGCGGTGAACATGAACGACTCAACCGAACGACAACTCGCTGCACAGTTCATGCAACGTTTAAATAAGAACCTGGAAAATTGTGGCGATTACAAAACGGGCAATTTTGTTACAAACAGGGAATCACAAGGGTTATGGATAACCTGGCCGTTAGATTGTGGTGACAAAATTGTGACTCTGCATTACCTGAGAATAAATGATAAATTGCTGCTGGCTGACACAGATGTCGAAGGGGAAAAATGATCCGGCCAGCAAATATTTTACTCCGGCAAAAGTCACTTGCGCCAGGCAGTTTTTGAACCTCATTGTGTATAAAGGCAGCTGTATTACCCTGAAAGCAAAAAAATTGATGGTAATTAGAATACTCAGAATGGGGGGATCATTCATACTCTTCTGACAACAGCCAACCTTTTTTTTCATTTGCGATCTTCAACTCTTTTACTGGTAACGTGAGCCAGTATCCCATTTGTATAATCCCTCATGGCCGCATCTTTATTAGCCCTAAAATTATATTGCTTGCTTATCGCCACATAACCCTCCGGTGGTGGAATTTTCTTGTACTAAACGATTTCTGTGGAAAATCTGCCCGAGCATTTTTACGAACTAGATTGAAAGGTCAGTTGGTATTATTCTTGATGAGAGAGTATCGTTCTAACCTTGAAATACCGCATAATAGATAGCCTAAATTTAAAATCAGTATGAACCAACAGTTATTGCAAGGAACAGAGAAAGTTGTCTGCACCCTTGAACTTACCCTCATCGACGCCCGGGAACAATTGGAATTGAAAGATCAAAAAGTC
>DASTIZ010000393.1:0-28817 GCA_035717045.1 Chitinophagaceae bacterium | reverse complement strand
CGATCAATGAGGCCGTGAGTGTAAGAATGAGTATCGTCGGCAGGTAGATCATGAATTTTCCAATGACCCCGGGCCAGAATAAAAGTGGAAAGAAGGGTGCCAGCGTTGTAACGGTACCTGAAAGTACCGGCACAAATACTTCACCCGCAGCCATCTTTGCCGCGGTATTGATCGGCATTCGTCCATTTCCAAAAATGCGGTGAGTATTCTCAATAACCACAATGGCATCATCAACGATGATCCCCAAACCAAACAGCAAGGCAAAAAGGACAATAAAGTTCAATGTCACCTTGGTGCCAACGATCCAATCGGCAATGGGCAGGAACATGAATGCAACAAATACACTCAGTGGAACACTCAACGCCACAAAGAAGGCATTGTTCACACCCATAAAGAACATCAACACCAGCAATACAAGAATAAAACCAATTACGATCGTATTGATTAAATCATTGAATGAGGTTCTTGTTTGCACACTCTGGTCACCCGTAATCACTACGTCAAGATCAGGCGGCAATTCTCCCTTCTTCATTTCATCAACGATGGCTTTTACTTTATCGGAGGTATTGATAAGATTTTCACCGGCCCGTTTTACAATTTGCAGCGTGACCACATTCTTTTTCTCAAGACGGGAATAACTTTCTTTCTCCTTTACGGTATCGATTACATGGGCGATGTCTCTCAGGTAAACGGAAGCACCATAAATGTTTTTGACGATCAGGTCCTGCATTTCAAACGCCGATTTGTATTGCCCTCTCACCTGGATGGTTGGTTGCATCGCTCCTATTTTCACATTGCCTGCGCTCATATCCATGTTTTCACTGCCGATAGCCTGCGCAATGTCATTGAAAGTAATGCCGGCCGATTCCATCTTCAGTTTATCCACATTGATCTGTATCTCCCTCTCGGGAGCACCCACGATTTCAGCCTTGTTCACTTCGCTCAACGCTTCTATCCTGTCCTGCAGGTCCTCGGCATATTTTTTTAATGTAAGCGGATCATAATTGCCGCTTACATTCACAAACATGATGGGAAAATCGGAAAAAGCAATTTCAAGTACATTGGGCTCTGTAGTCAGGTCATCAGGCAGGTCGTCTTTTGCCTTATCCACGGCATCCTTCACCTTTTGTTTGGCGTCTGCAACTTCCACGCTTGTTTCAAACTCTACCAGTATGCTACTGAAATCCTGGATAGATGTACTCTTGATATTCCTGATCCTGGCACCGGTAATGCCTCTTATCTCTTTTTCAATTGGTCTTGTTACCAGCTCTTCCATGTCCTTGGGCGATGTACCTGCATACACTGTTGTTACATATATCTGGGGGATGACAATATCAGGATATGATTCTTTCGGAAGCGTAGTAAAAATGTTCAAACCCCACAGGGTGATCACCAGGGTGGCCACATAGGTCACCGTTTTATGATCGATCACCCAGCTGGTTGGTTTATACTCTTTGAATTTATTGACAATTTTCTCTTTGATGCTCATAAAAATTTTTTTATCGTCAGCTTTTGCGTTTTCATTCACCTTGTGCTGCTGTTCTTGCCTCCCTGCACCGAAAGGCAAACATCCGTTCCCTCTGTCTATTCATCCGGCTCACTTGGCAGTGCTCATGAAGTGGTGACAGGCTGGCCTTCGTATAAACTTTGATAGCCTTCCGTGATCAGTTGATCACCTTCCGCCAACCCTGATCTCACTTCTATTTGTTCACCATAGATATCACCCACCAATACTTGTTTTTTTCTTGCCACTTTTTTACCATTCTCTGTGGCCAGTACATAGACATACTTCCCTTTTTCATCAGTTTGGAGAGCGGTAAGTGGCACCACGATCGCTTTCTCACTCACATAATCTTTTATACGAACGAGGGCTACCTGGTTAATATGTACTTTGGGGTTATAAGGGATCTTTGCCTCGGTTGAAACAGACCGGCTATTCACTCCGATTGTCTGGTTTATCAACGAAATAGTACTGTTGAATTCAAGATTCAGATCAGGAAGTTTGATATTGACCGGTGTTCCTTTTTTGATTTTGCTGATATAATTTTCAGGTACATCCGTCACCACCTTCAATGAGGAAGAATTGACGATGACCACCTGCGGCACGGCAGCTGCGCCAAAAATTTCGCCTACACGCAGGTTAAGCTGTTCCACATAACCATTCACTTCAGAGCGCACATTCGTCATTTGCCACGCTTCTGTTAACGTGTTTATTTGATCCTGTAAAGATTTCACATTGTTCTCAGCTGTTTTTAACTGTACCTCGGTTCCAATTCCCTGATCCCATAAGTTCTTCTGGCGTCTGTAGATATCCTCAGCGTATGCCTTTTGCGTTTTCAAACCTTCTAATTGTCTTAACTGTACAGCATCGTCAAGCTTCATGATCAATTGTCCTTTCCTGACATAGTCACCTTTCTTGATGTATAATGCTTTTACCTGGGCAGGGCCGCCGCGCGGCATTAAATACGAAACATTATCTGCATCTACTTTCCCCTGCAGGTCAATAAAATGTTCGAAGGGTCGAAAACTTACCGCTGTTACAGCCACAAGCTTGGGTGCAACACTGCCTCCTGAAGGGTCCAGCTTTGCTATTTCCTGCTGGAGCGTTTGAATTTCAGTTTCAATCTTTGTTTTTTCCGTTTTGAGCTTTTCAAGCTTTACTTTTTTATCATTCAATTCACCTTTTGCATCCTTCGCTCCACCGCCACATGATGTAATGATCACGCCGGCGGCGATTAATGTAATCATCAATAACTGATTCATTGTATCCGGTTTTAGTATTATTTCGTTTTTCTGATTCATATTGTTAGTTGAAATATCAATTCATCACGTGTTTCGTTCTCCCTCTCCGCCTTCGGCGGAGAGGGTTGGGGTGAGGTTCTATAATTTTCCGAGTGCTTTCTGATATCCTATTTTCGCCACGATGGCATCATACAATGCTTTGAAATAATTTGACTGCGCTTGTTGAAAATCCGTATCCGCCTGTAATATTTCAAAACTTGATCCCAAACCCTGCTCATATTTTTTCTTTACCGTGTTATATACATTTTGCGCCAGCTCCATATTTTTTTCCTGTGAATCCATGGTAAGAATGGCATTGGTCAGTGTATTCTTTGCAACGGTTCTCTCCAGGTCAATTCCTTTTTTCGTTTGATCCAATGTATTCTGTACTTTCTCCAGAGTAAATTGTGATTGCCTGATCTTATATTTTTTCTGAAAACCATCGAATATGGGAATATTAACATTCAGGCCGATGAGGTTGGTACTGTACCAAAACCAGGGCTGATTTTGCCCGTTCTCAGCCGCGCGTCGCTGACCAGTTCGCTGGAAATTGTAAAACGCGGCTACAGTTGGATAATACGATAATTTATACCTGCGCATATCATAACCTTGTAATTTGACTGCCGTGTTCAATAATTTTATTTCATTCCTGTCTTCATATTTAAAATTATCTTCCAGTATTCCTTCCTTGATGTAATCCGCAGGCAGTGCATCTTTTAACACAAGACTATCAGATTGCGGCAAACCAAGATTCATTTTTAAAACCGCAAAGCCGATCTTGACTGCATTTTGTAATTGAAGCTCAATTGTTCTTGTATTATTTAATGATACCGTTGCTTTATCGATATCCAGTTTTTCAACAAAGCCTTGCTTGAACATCTCGCTCATATCGCTGGATAGTTTTTCAAGACGGGTAATACTCTCCTGTAAATAGCCCAGTTGTTTTTGAGAGATCAACACGGCATAATAACTTTTATAAACCGTTTCTCTTACTTTGTCTTCGGCAACCTTTATTTGCAGGTCACTGCTTTCCAGCAGCGTCTTTCTTGCCTGCAGGCCAACAAATACCTGCGGCTCAAACAGCAATTGGTTAACACTAATACCTGCATTGACATTCCAGGGGGTAAAAAAGCTAAAATTGCGGATTGCAAACTCACCATCTTTTGTAATAGGATTCCCTGTTGCATCTTTCACACCTTCCCTCTTTAGTACGTCGTAAATAGCCAGCTCAGTAGCGTCAGGAAACTGGATCTGCGGCAATGACAAATAATGATTGCCCTGTAAAGAACCGCTCGCCTGGGGCAATGCCATACCGGTTACTTCCTTATTCCTTGCTTCAGCGATCTTATAATCAAGCTTGGCATTTTTCAGATCTGCTACATTTTTGAATGCGATATCAACGGCTTCTTTTGCAGTGATCTCGTAAACCTTTGGTTGGTCATTTTGCTGCTGGGCAAACGTACTGACCCCCGCAAGTATTGAAATGAAAAAAATGGATATAAGGGTTTTCGTTTTATATCTCATAGGTCATTTGTTTAATCGTTGTTGCTTATATTTTAATATGAGTTTATAACCTTTTAAGGTGGCAAGCCCGTACAAAAAATGTTCGAGTATCTCCTGTTGCAGTTTCACAAAATTGAATTTGGATGTCGGGAACAGCTCGGTATTAAAGGCCAGCATCATGCTTTCAAGCCGGTAGCGGGCCATGATCTCGACGTCTATTTCAGGGCGATACAATTCTTCCCTGATCCCTCTTTCGATATTTCTTTTCACCATCTCATAAAGAAATTTGTTTTTGTGCTCGAGAAATTTTCTATACCCGCCAGGATGATACTTTTCAAGATCATGAAGCATTGACGGGTTCATGTTCCTGAACATCACTTCTACAAACTCCATCACTTTAAAGATCTCTTCAATGGCATTCTCTGCCGTTGCCGAGTCTCTCATGCAACATTGCTGGGAAAACTGGATCTCATCCACCGCGACTGCATCCACCAGTTGATCTTTATCAGTATAATACTGGTAAATTGTTTTTTTTGACATGCCAAGCTGCGTAGCGATCTCATCCATGGTCACAGAGCGGATACCATACCGACGGAACAACTCATCTGCCTTATGCCTTATTCTTTCTTGTATTTCCATAATCACAATTGCTAAAGGAGGACAAAACTAAGGAAACTTTGTACGTTGCCAAAGTTTCCATCCCATATTTTTACCGCCTGTCCATTTGCGTTTATCTAATTTTGGCTCATGGAAAATCATTTTTCATTGAAGCGGCCCGCCCGGGAACGGTTCCGTTGGAAAAAGATCATTCAATATTTCCTGCAGGGACTTTTGATCATTGCGCCTTTAGCCATAACGATTTATGCCATTTACTGGGTTATCTCCACAGTGGATGGCTGGATCCCGATTTTCAGGCAACCCGTTAAGGTAGGAGATCGTGTAGTTGGTTACGAAGTAAAGAACTATGGACTAGGTTTCCTGGTCATTCTTGTGGCTATCATTATCATTGGTTATCTAAGCTCATTTTTTATTCAATCCCGTTTATTTAACCTGTTTGATCATTGGTTGGAAAAAACTCCCGGAGTAAAATTCATTTACACAAGTACACGGGATTTCTTTGAGGCATTTGCCGGTGACAAAAAAAAATTCAACAAATCTGTACTGGCCAATGTATTTGCGGAGGATGTGTGGATCGTTGGTTTTTTGACCGATGAAGAAATGCAAAAATTTGAGCTGGGCGCCGATAAAGTGGCAGTATATGTACCGCAAGCATACAACTTTGCCGGTCAGCTTTATATTTTACCAAGGGAAAAAGTAAGAAGGATCGACAAGATATCTTCGGGTGAAGCGATGAAATATGCGGTGACTGGAGGCGTAGTTGACCTGGATGCTGAAAGACACAAAAAAACAGAAGAGTTGAAAGAAATGAATTGATAAATTGATAAATTGTTAAATGGTTTACCAGCAATTTAGCCATATAACCATTTGACCCTGATGAAAAGAACGCTGCTGTTTATATCATTGTTCTCCCTTTCACTGCAATCATTTTGCTGGGGCTTTTATGGACATAAGAAAATAAATTATTACGCTGTATTTCTTTTGCCGCCTGAAATGATGCAGTTGTATAAACCAAATATTGATTTTATTACCGAACATGCCGTAGATCCTGATAGGCGGCGTTATGCGATCCCCGAAGAAGGACCCCGCCATTATATAGATATCGATCATTATGGTACCTATCCTTTCAATGATCTCCCGAGAAAATGGAATGAGGCGGTTGCAAAATTCACAGAAGATACTCTTAGGCAATATGGTGTTGTTCCCTGGTGGGTGCAAACCATGTTGTATAGACTCACAGAAGCTTTTAAAGAAAAAGACCAGGCGAGGATCTTAAAACTATCGGCAGAGATCGGGCATTATATCGCCGATGCCCATGTGCCGCTCCATGCCAACAGCAATCACAATGGACAATTTACCGACCAGAGAGGTATTCATGGTTTTTGGGAAAGCCGCATTCCTGAACTGTTAGCTGATAAAGAGTGGGATTTTTTTATTGGCAAGGCTGATTACATAAAAAGTCCGGGTGATTTTATCTGGCAACGGGTTTTAGAAAGTGCAAAAGCTTCCGACTCGGTTCTTGCTTTTGAAAAAGAGTTAAGCAAGACATTTCCCGGTGACAAAAAATTTTCATTTGAAGACAGAAATGGAATTAACATTCGACAATATTCCAGTGAATTCTGCATTGCCTATGATAAGAAATTAAACGGCATGATCGAAAGAAGAATGCGTCAATCAATTTATGCAATTGCTTCATTCTGGTACACCGCATGGGTAAATGCAGGACAGCCTGCTCTGAAGTCACTTTCTAACAAAGAGTTTTCTGCTGCCGATCTCAAAGAATTTGAAGAGTTGAATAATGCCTGGAAAAACCGGACGATCAGGGCCAGGGATCATGAATGATACTATATCTTTCTTTAGGGCATCCCGCTGCAATTTTGTTTCTTTGCATCTTCAAATTTTTAAACCGTGAATACGACAACTGCAATGGTACATAATTTCGGCGCCGGCCCTTCTGTTTTACCAAAAGAAGTATTTGAAGAAGCGAGCCGTGCCATCATTGATTTTAATAATACCGGTCTGTCCATTCTTGAGATCGGTCATCGCACAAATTTGTTTCAACCGGTGATGGATGAAGCGAGGGCCCTGGTAAAGGAGTTGATGAAACTTGATGATGATCATGAAGTGCTTTTTCTTCACGGGGGTGCTACCACCCAATTCATGCAGGTACCCATGAATTTGCTGAACGAAAATGAACTGGCTGCTTATACGGATACCGGCGCCTGGGCCTCAAAGGCAATTAAAGAAGCAAAACTATTCGGACATGTCGAGATCGCCGGCTCATCGAAAGAAACAAATTATACAACGATCCCCAAAGACCTTTCCGTAAGCCCAACAGCTGCTTATTTACACATCACAACCAATGAAACCATTGCCGGCACGCAGTGGAAAAAAATTCCATACGATTGCGGGGTTCCATTGGTTGCTGATATGAGCAGCGACATACTCAGCCGAGAGCTTGATTTTAATAAGTTTGGCCTGATCTATGCCGGCGCCCAAAAAAATATGGGAGCCGCAGGTGTAAATCTTGTTGCTGTGAACAAGAACATTCTTGGCAAAATAACAAAGCCCATTCCTTCGATACTTGATTACCGCCTTCACATTAAGGAAGGAAGCATGATGAACACGCCACCGGTTTTTGCTGTCTATGTTGTGATGCTCACCCTTCGCTGGTTGAAAAATCTGGGCGGAGTACCAGCCATAGAAAAAGTAAATAATGCAAAAGCAGAATTGTTTTATAAGACACTTGATAGCCTTCCTGTCTTCAAAGCTGTTGTTGCAAAAGAAGATCGCAGCTACATGAATGGAGTTTTTGTAATGGAAGATCCGAATTTGGAAAAAGAATTTCTCGATCTCTGCAAAAAGGAAGGAATGATCGGGGTAAAAGGACATCGGAGCGTGGGGGGATTCAGGGTCTCGATGTACAATGCATTGCAATATGAAAGTGTTGTTGCAATAACAGATCTTATGAAAGAGTTTTCAAGAAAGAAAGGATAGAATTATTAATTACTGATTATTAATTATTATGTGGATCCTGCGTTTTGTGTAATAATCAATAATTAATAATAAATAATCAATATAGAAATGGCAATAATAAAACCGTTTAACGCCCTGAGACCAAGAAAAGAATTAGCAGGGCAAGTAGCATCAAGACCCTATGATGTTCTTAACTCACAAGAAGCAAAAAAAGAAGCAGCAGGCAATAACTATTCATTTCTTCGCATTACAAAATCAGAAATAGACCTTCCTGACGGCATCGACATCCATAGTCAGCAAGTGTATGATAAAGCAAAGGCAAACCTGGAAATGTTCATTCAAAACGGGACTCTGTATTCCGAACAAAAACCTTGTTATTACATTTATCAGCTTATTATGCCTGCCCTTGCCGGACCCGGTGGGGAGGCACAGAGCCAGACAGGTTTGGTTTGTGTTTCGTCTGTTGACGATTATTTTAATGATGTAATAAAAAAGCATGAGCTCACAAGACCAGATAAGGAGAAAGATCGAATCGATCATATGCAAACTACCCGGGCGCAGACCGGAAATGTTTTTTTAGCTTACCGCGATGTAATGGAAATAAATGCATTGATCAGCGGATGGAAGGCTAAGAATGCCCCGGAATATGACTTTACAGCAGGTGATGGAATCAAACATACGGTTTGGGTGATCAATCGGGATGACGTGATCAATTCCATTACAAACTTGTTTGCAACAAAGGTCCCCAATACTTATATCGCCGATGGTCACCATCGTGCTGCTTCTGCGGCGAAAGTGAGCAGGTTGCCTGACTTTGCGTCATCACAAACCGAGGAAGCAAAATACTTTTTGACTACAATTTTTCCGGCTAGCCAGTTGGCAATACTTGATTACAATCGCGTGGTAAAAGACCTCAATGATCTTACGACCGAAGAATTCATTGGCGCCCTGCAGGAAGATTTTATGATCACCTATAGTCCCGAACCGGTAAAACCCGCCGTATTGCATGAGTTTGGTATGTATCTTGAAGATGAGTGGTATATTTTAACATCAAGAGAAGGGACGTATAAAAATGACCCCATCGGCGTTTTGGATGTTACGATTTTACAAAAAAATGTGCTGGATAAAATACTTGACATTGAAGATCCAAGAACCGATAGCCGGGTAGATTTTGTTGGCGGGATCCGGGGTTTGGAAGAACTGGAAAAAAGAGTCAAAAGTGGCGAGATGGCAGCTGCATTCAGCTTATACCCGGTTACTATTGAACAACTTTTCGCCATCGCCGATAGTGGAAAAGTGATGCCACCAAAAAGTACCTGGTTTGAACCCAAACTGCGTGACGGACTATTGACACATTTGATCTGAGCTACCGTGCAAACATCTTTACAAGGTGAATAATTGCACACGGATGACGCGGATTGAACCGAAAAACGCAGATCTTTTAGAGATTAGAGAAATTAGGACTGGGGTCGTGAAATAAATTGTAATGTTATGAAAGGGGACTTCCCCACCCGTCTCTTTTATTTTACTTTGCACGACGAAACGACAATAAAACAATTGTAGATGAAAAAATTGGTATTTCTGTTTTCGCTTCTGAGTTTTTCACTCGCTATTATTGCCCAGGATGACCCTAAAACGATGCACCAGACTGCCCGCAATTTTATGGCGCAGGCTGACTGGGACAATGCTATTCTTGTATTGAACAGGTTAATGGCAACTGATAAAAACAATCTCGACTATAATAAGGACCTGATCCAATGCTATTATTATAAAAGAGATTTTGAAAAAGCGGTGGAAGGAGTAAAAGCGATCATTAACCGGGATGATGCCGATGTAATGACCTTCCAGCTGGCAGGAAACGTTTATAAAGCAATCGAAGACCCTAAAGAATGTGAGAAGATCTATAAGGCGGGTCTGAAAAAATTTCCAAGAAGCGGGCCGTTGTATAGTGAATACGGCGAGTTATTATGGGCAAGAAAAGACTACAGTGCGATCGATCTTTGGGAAAAAGGAATTGAGGTTGATCCTGCCTTTAGTGGAAATTATTACAATGCGGCTCTTTATTATTTCTATACAAAAGACAAGGTATGGAGCCTGATCTACGGGGAGATCTTTGTGAATATGGAAAGCCTTAGCCAGCGCGGAGCGGCTATGAAAGAACTTTTATTCAAGGGCTATAAAGAAAAATTATTTAGGGAAGTTAATCTGATGAAAGGCGAAGAGAATAATAAAAGCCCTTTTGCAAGGGCGTTTCTCGAAGCCATGAACAAACAATCTTCGCTTGTGTCAAAAGGAGTAACCACGGCAACACTAACCATGGTAAGAACGAGATTCATTCTTGACTGGTATGAAAATTATGCGTCAAAATATCCGCATCGTCTTTTTGATTACCTGCAACAATTACTTCGTGAAGGCATGTTTGAAGCGTATAACCAATGGCTTTTTGGTACGGTAGAAAATCTAACAGCTTATGATAGCTGGACCAGGGCGCATGCGGATGAATACAAAGGATTTGTCGCCTTTCAAAAAAGCCGGGTTTTCAGGATCCCTTCCGGTCAATACTACCAGGTAAAAAATTGAACATCAGCCTGGCTCAAAAATCTTTGGATATGTAACCCGAAGGTCACGACGTGGTACACAAAGAATACAACGCATTGACTATAAACAACGGCTTCGTCGTGTCGTTTGTGTTTCCTTACAGTTCATTATCCTCCGGAATGCTTTTGGACGCCGCCTTTTTATTTCTTTCTTTTTTTCATAATTTGTAAGGGATTCACTGGCCACCCGAACCAATAATACATTTCCGATGCAACAGCCTACGCGATTGTTTGATTGTCTCGATTATCAACTGGAAAAAAATCCATTGCCGGATATGTTTGCCGCAAAAGAAGGCGGCACATGGAAAAAATATAGCACCCATGAAGTATATGATTTGGTAAACCAGCTTGCAACAGGCCTGGCTGAGCTTGGCATTTCTGCAAACGATATGTCAGTGGAAGGAAGAGACAAAGTAGCGATCATCAGCAAGAACAGGCCCGAATGGCTGATGCTTGACCTGGCCGTGCAGAAAATCGGTGGCGCGTTGGTGCCTATCTATCCAACCATCAATGTAAATGAATTGCAATTCATATTGAACGATTCCCAGTCGAAAGTGATCTTCGTGAATGATGAAGAATTGTACTTGAAAGTGAAAAGCATTAAAGACTACGTGCCGTCATTGCAGCACATTTTTACTTTCGAGCATGTACCCAATGCAGTTTATTGGAAAGATTGTTTGCGACCGGCAACTGAAGAAAAGCTCACAGCATTAAAAAATATTTCTTCAAAGATCAAACCGTCCGATATCGCCACTATCATTTACACATCAGGTACCACAGGAACTCCTAAGGGTGTCATGTTAAGTCATAATAATATCATCAGTAACATTGTTGATAGCAATTGCGTGTTTCAGGAAATTGGTGTTGGTGGAAAAAGAGCTTTAAGCTTTTTACCATTGAACCATATATTCGAAAGGATGGTGAGCTATATCTATATCTATAACAGTGTCGCGGTGTATTATGCGGAGAGCATGGAGACGATCGGTGAAAACCTGAAGGAAGTAAAACCATTGGTGTTTACGACGGTTCCCCGTTTACTTGAAAAGGTTTATGAACGCATCATGGCAAAAGCAGCAACGCTTACCGGAATTAAAAAGAACCTGTTCAATTGGGCGCTTAGCCTTGGATTGAAATATGACATTAATAAGAATATGGGGCTTTGGTATAATATTCAATTAGGCCTTGCCAATAAACTTGTTTTTAGTAAATGGCGTGATGCACTGGGGGCAAATGTGCAGTCAATTGTCACAGGCTCCGCAGCATGCCAGGTAAAATTGTTACGGGTTTTTACTGCCGCAAAAGTTCCTATTCTCGAAGGATATGGTTTAACAGAAACATCACCGGTTATAAGCGTGAACCGGCTGGATCCCAGGAACAGGATGTTTGGAACAGTAGGAACAATCATTGATAATGTTGAAGTAAAGATCGCTGAAGATGGTGAGATCCTTTGCAAGGGCCCGAACGTGATGATGGGGTATTACAAACGTCCCGATCTAACTGAAGAAGTGATAAAAGACGGCTGGTTTCACACCGGCGATATTGGTGTATTGCTTGACAATCCGCGGGATCCTGCCAATAAATTCTTAAAGATCACCGACCGGAAAAAAGAAATATTTAAAACATCGGGTGGAAAATATGTGGCGCCGCAACCGATCGAAAACAAAATGAAAGAATCAAAATATATCGAGCAAATGATGGTCATCGGTGCCGGAGAAAAATTCACGGGAGCCCTGATCGTTCCGGCTTTTAATCCATTAAAGGAATGGTGTAGTGAACATGGTATCAGCTATAACGGTAATGAGGGCGTCATTAAAAATGAAAAAGTACAGGCTTTGATAAAAGATACCGTAGAGCGTTACAATCAAAACTTCAACCAGGTAGAACAAATAAAAAAATTTGAATTGCTGCCAAGAGAATGGAGCGTAGAAGGTGGTGAATTAACACCTACTTTAAAATTGAAACGTAAGGTGATCCTGGAGAAATACAGGGATGCAGTTGAACGGATCTATAGTTGAGCTCCCGTTGAAAAAATTACACCCCGTCCGGGTTTACACGGGAAGCCTTTTGCAAAAATTTCTTAAAAAACTTTTTCTGAACCAGAGAGTTGCGCAGTAGCCACAACTTCGCGCTGTAAGTGGTTCAAAGTTTGCAGGTCGGTTTTTATTAAACCGATTACTATGATTATCTGCAAATCTTTCCCTCGAAAGCTCCCTATCGCTTTTATTTTCGCTTCCTGCCTGCTAACTATTTCAATAAAAATACCCGCGCAATATTTCGGAAGAAATAAAGTGAATTATAACAAACTCCAGTTCGAGGTTTTGCAATCGCCGCATTTTGAGCTGTATCATTACCTCAAAAATACCTCAACCAGAAATCGTTATGCCCAGGACCTTGAGCAGTGGTATCGAATGCACTTACAAATCTTCAGGGATACATTCAGGGCACGTAATCCATTTATTGTGTATAACACCCATGCAGACTTCCAGCAAACTAACGTGATCAGTGGCCTGATCGGCGTTGGTACCGGCGGGGTAACGGAAGCCCTAAAGAACAGGGTCATACTCCCCTTTATGGAATCAAACGCGCAGACTGATCATGTTACCGGTCACGAGCTCGTACATGTGTTTCAATACCTGATGGTGAAAGAATCTGATTCATTATCGCTCCGGTCATTGGAGAATTTGCCACTATGGATGGTCGAAGGACTTGCAGAATATATGTCGATTGGTTATCGCGATGCATTGACTGCACTTTGGTTGAGAAGTGCAGTTGCTGATAATCGCCTGCCCGCGATAAAAGACCTGAATAATAAACCCGATCTCTATTTTCCTTATCGCTGGGGTGAAGCCTTCTGGGCCTATGTCACCGGTATCTGGGGCGATAATATTATCCGCCCGCTCTTTTTTGCAACCGCAAGAGATGGATACAGAGAAGCCTTCAAAAAAGTTTTGGGCATGGATGAAAAAGTTTTTTCGCAGAAATGGAAAGATGCAATTATAAATGCTTATAGTCAGTATCAACAAACACATTCCTTAATGGCGCCTGGCAATGAACTTATAAACAGAAGAAATGCGGGCAAGTTAAATGTCGTTCCCTCGATCAGCCCGGATGGAAGATTGATCGCCTTCTGGACTGAAAAGGACATTTTCAATATCGACCTTTACCTGGCCGAGGCTGCTACTGGCCGTATAATAAAAAAACTCACAACCAATTCTTTCACGTCACATATTGATGAATACAGTTCTTATGAATCATCAGTCGCATGGTCGCCAGATAGCAGGCAAATTGCTTTTGTAGCTTTTGCCAAAGGAAGAAATCGTTTGCTTATTGTTGATGAGGATGGAAAGCTGCAACGCCAGATCGATATCCCGGGTATCAATGGATTCAGTAACCCGGCATGGTCGCCAGACGGCAATACCATCGTGTTAACCGGTTTGGTTGATGGCCAGTCTGATCTTTATTCCTACAACCTGAACACTAAAACCGTTAAACGACTGACCAATGACCGTTATGCAGATCTTTCCCCTTCTTTTTCGCCCGATGGAAAATGGATCGTATTTGCTACTGATAGGTTGAGCATAGGAAACAAAGCAGTGCAGCACCAATACTGGCATAATATAGCATTGTATAATGTAGCGACAGGCCATGTGGAAATGCTTGACTTTTTCCCTGACGCAAATAATTTGAACCCCGTTTTTGGAAACGACAATAACAACATCTATTTTCTATCTGACCAGGATGGATTTAGAAATTTATACTCCTATAATATTGAAACAAAGGAAATATCTCAGCTGACTAATTTGTACACCGGCATTACCGGCATAACCCTATTTGCACCGGCTATCAGCGCTTCAAGAGAAACAGGACAGATTGTCTATAGCTATTACACTCAAAAAGGTGAGTATACAATCTATTCCGCAACAACCAGCGATTTTAAAAAAACAAACGTGGATCATGCTGTCGCGGGTAGACAAGCTGATATACTTCCTCCCTTGAACAGGACCGGCGCAAACATTGTGCAGGCGAATATTGAAAATACTCAGTTTGGTGTTGTACCCGAAACCCAATTAGTAAGCAAACCATACCGGTCAAAATTCCAGTTGGATTACTTAAGTAACAATGGGGGTGTCGGAGTATCAACAGGCGGATCATTTGGACCACAGGCAGGCGGCGGCGTTCTTGGAATATTCAGTGATATGCTGGGGAACCACCAGCTTTATACAATGCTTTCTATAAATGGTGAAGTCTATGATTTCGGAGGCCAGTTTGCTTATTTCAACCAGAATCAACGTATAAATTGGGGTGCCGCGGTCTCGCATATACCGTATATGTCGGGTATGCAAAGATTATCGCTTGATACCCTCGTTCTTGACTCTGATACCATGCAGGTTGCAAACCTTTCCACGGATATTCTTCGCACTTTTGAAGACCAGGGTTCCCTGTTTGCGTCTTATCCCTTTTCACAAACGCGACGATTGGAATTAGGCGGATCATTTGCCCGATACTATTACCGGCTTGACCGGTACACGGATTATTATACAACCGACTTGCAATTTTATATTGGCAACCAGAGAGAAAAATTGCCAACACCTAAGGGATTTAACTTTGGCCAGGTATACCTGGCTTATGTCGGTGACAATTCACAATTTGGTGTAGCATCTCCGTTAACGGGTCATCGTTTTCGTTTTGAAGCCGGGAAATATTTCGGTATTGCCAATCTTGAAACCATTATGGGTGATTTCAGAAAATATTTCCGCGCTGCGCCTTTCACGATTGCGACACGCAATATGTATGCTGCCCGTTTTGGCAGAGATGCTGAAAGCGGAATTCTGCCTCCTTACTATATCGGAAACCCGTATTTTATTCGTGGCTATCATGCACTTGATTTTGCTACGGAAAATTCTGACAAGATAAGTATCAATGACCTTTTAGGTAGCAGGATATTCGTGACAAATGCAGAACTGCGTTTCCCCTTCACCGGCCCGGAACGACTTTCTGCCATTCGTTCAAGATTAATTTTCACAGAATTGAATTTATTTACTGACGGTGGAATGGCATGGGGCAATCCACGCTCACCGGGTGATGGTAAGATCAATCCCGAGCAGCGTAACACAAAATTTATCCTGAGCAGTGGCATATCGATGAGGCTAAACTTTTTCGGATATCTTATTATCGAACCGTATTATGCAATACCCTGGCAAAATGGTGGTTTTAGAAATTCAAGCTTTGGAGTGAATCTTATACCAGGATGGTAAAGCCTGATTTGATCTCACTCTCATAGAAACAAAAAGGATGTAGATAAACTATATCCTTTATTAATTTTCATTCTTAAAGGTGCCCGCGCCGGTTTTGGGTGATATCAATACACTGTTTGTTGGTTTTACGTTGCCCGGAACGTTGAGTTCTCTACAGTTATTCACATGTCTTAATATCAAAATATAATTCTGGCACGATTGTTTTACGATCGTAATTGCACCGGCCATTAAACTAATTCTATATGATATCGAATTCAACTTTGGATGATATGATACTCCAGTATAGCGAGAGTCCCTTCAGTGAGGAGAAAATACCAACTGACTCGGGAGTTCAAGACAGAACCCAGAAGCAAAGGATGCTGAGTAAATTACTCCTTATCGCTGGCAACCTGTTTGAAAAATATCCTGAGTCGAATCCAGGTTTCTATAAACGTCGCTATGAATTTAATGCTTGAGTCCTGAACAAGAGTTCTGATCATTCAAGCACTCTATATATACCGGGAGCTTTTAAACATAAGTTTATGGGCTCCTTTTTTTTACCCCGTTTCAAACCTTTTGCATGAATACTAATAGATCTAAGATCAGTCCGGCTGCACTACAATGGTATCAAACTGAACTTTGAAACCTGGTAAATGAATCCCGATGAAGGTGAATGGACAGCATTATCATAGTCGCCTGCTTCGGGGGCTGCCCGGCATTACATTTGTGCTTTTTACTGCAAACTATTTATTATGAAAAGGATTTTTTTTAGCCTGGTTATTTGTCTTTCATTACTAAGTGTACAATCGTGCAACACTGAAGACGACAACAACGGTGATAAACCTATGTCAGAAAGTGATGTACCTGCTACCGTAAAGACCGCTTTTAGTGCAAAATATTCCACAGCGACCGACGTAAGCTGGGAGGATGCTAAGGAAGACAGTATTCAAACTTATAAGGCAAAGTTTACGATCGACGGCAAGAAAATGAAGGCGGAATTTGACGGGACGGGTAAACTTGTAAAGGAAGAAGCAGACAATTGATTTTCCGGGATTTCCCAGCTCCAAGGTTGTATGATCAGCATACAACCTTTCTTTTTGATTTAACATCATGGTGCTGTAAATTGCCTGTTCCTGTATGCGCACCAGGAATCGCTGCTCAAAAATATTTGCAATGAAAAAATCGATTTTGTTTTCAGGGATTTTTATATCGGCTTCGGCGGTTTTGTCTTTTGTCACTCCTTCACAAAACCTTAAGGAGAGCATGAAAAGAGGTAAGGACGTTTATATTCTCCATTGCCAGAATTGCCACATGGAAAATGGTGAGGGAATGGAAGGCGTGAACCCGCCATTGGCAAAAACCACCTATCTGAAAGATGCAAAAAAGAATATCGGGATAATACTTTATGGGCAAACCGGTGAAGTGGTTGTGAATGGAAAAACATACAATGCGATCATGAACCCAATGGATTACCTGGACGACCAGCAGATTGCCGATGTATTGAACTATGTAAGAAACAGTTGGGGAAATAAGTACCCCTACATATCACCCGCACAAGTAAAAGCAGAACGAAAGAAAGAGTGAAGGTTCATCCTTATGCCTTGATTCTTGAATCTGGATTCTAGTCCCTTAAACTTTATATCTCACTAATATTAAAAGGAAGTTTTCTTACCCTCTTACCTGTAAGATCGAAAATCGCATTACACAAGGCCGGCGCAAATGGTGGTAGTGCAGGCTCACCAACACCGCCTGGTTTTTCCTCATTATCCATTATGTGTACTTCGATCTCCGGTGTTTCATTGATCCGCGGCATCCGGTATTGATGAAAATTGGTTTCTACTGCCTTGCCATCCTGGAAATGAGTTTCATGAGTAAGAGCCGCACCATAGGCCATAATGATACTTCCTTCAATTTGAGCTTTGATGATATCAGGATTTACATACCAGCCACAATCCATTACGGCAAATACCTTATCGACCTTTAATTTTCCATCCGGCTTTTTTGAGACCTTTACAACTTCACCTACTATACTCTCGAAACATTCGGTAATCGCTACGCCCCAACCTTCATTCTTACCTTTTGCCGCCCACCCGCTAACGTCACGCAGTTTTTCTGCAAGCGGGCGATATCTTTCATCTGCGAAATGATTCATGCGAAACTCCAACGGATCTTTACCGGCTAAGTGAGCCAGTTCGTCCAGAAAACTCTCGTAAGCAAAACCATTAGTTGAAGAATAAACCGAGCGCCACCACATAACCGGTATTGGCGATTCAGTCGGCACATCTCCAAAACTATAATTCGGCAAACTTTTAAAATATGTTTCCAGGAACCCTTCTGTAGTGCTGTCGTTGAAAATAGTTTTATCCGGTACCGGCGACCATTGATGGTTCATGTTCTGTGCCGCCATCTTTGCCTGGAAGGAACTGATCCTTCCACCATTATTGACACTACCTTTACATTCGTACACTGCCCCGGGACGGAATGGTCCCTGCGTCATATCATCCTCTCTCGTCCAAACCACCTGCACCGGTGCATTCATTTCTTTTGAAAGCAGTACCGGCTCATATGTGTAATCCATAAATGCTTTTCTACCAAAGCCGCCCCCAAGAAAGGTCATGTTCACGATAACATTTTCGGGTTTTGTTTTCAATCTCCCGCTTACATCCTGTTGTATCCAATCAGGTGCCTGTATCGGTCCCCAAATTTCAGTTTTATCTCCCTGAACATGGGCAGTACATGTCAAAGGTTCCATACAGGCATGCGCTTCATATGGCGTTTCATAAATAGCTTCAAGTTTTTTTTCTGCTTTTTGATAAACTCCATCAGGGTTTCCACCTGTGCGTTGGGAGAGTACAGTCTTTTTCAGATCTTCCTTCATCCGGCTATACAATTGTTCTGTACTCAAATGTTCAAAGCCCGAGTCGTCCCACTCTACTTTTAAGGCTTTACGACCTTCAACTGCCGCCCAGAGCGAGTCCGCGATCACGGCTACACCTTCTCTTTCATGAGCAAATACCGGGGCCGATGTCTTTACTACTTTTTTTACACCGGGCACTTTCAACGCTGCAGCACCATCGAAACTTTTTACTTTTCCTTTGAAACGCGGGTTGCGTTCAATAACTGCATATAACATTCCGGGCAACTTAACATCAAGACCAAATTGTGCTTTGCCATTTATCTTATCGGGATTGTCTTGTCTTGCCAGCGGCTTTCCTACGATTTTATATTCTTCACGTCTTTTTAGCTTAACATCCTTTGGCGGAGTCAATTTCGATGCCTCTTCAACCAATTCCCCATAACTGAATTTCTTCCCGGTTGGTTTATGAATTACAAATCCATTATCAGCATAACAATCAATTCTGTTCGTGTTCCATTTCTTTGCTGCCGCCTCGATCAACATTTCCCTTGCGGTAGCGCCGGTCCGGAGCAAGGTCTTATATGCACCGCGGACAGTTGAACTTCCGCCAGTAAGCTGACTGCCATATTTTGTCTGGCTACCCTGGGCGAAACCAATATTTACATTATCAAGAGACACTTCCAGTTCCTCGGCAATCATTTGAGGCACTGCCTGGAAAGAACCTTGCCCCATTTCGGAGCGATGGTTGAGTATGGTAACTTTGCCCGTCTTATCTATCGATATCCATGCAGTGAGCTCAATGCCCTGCTCACTTGCCTTTTCAGCGGTAAAAATTTCAGCCACTCCATTTGCGAGCGTTGGCATTGCATAGCCAATGGTTAATGCAGCGCCGGTCATTCCGCTAATGCGGATAAAATTTCTGCGTGAAAGATTTTTATCTGTCGTTTGCATTGTAATAAGTTTTGTTAGTTAGAAGCTTTGGCCATGATCTGTGCTGCGGTTTTTATCGCTTTGCGAATACGGGGATAGGTACCGCAACGGCAAATATGCCCGGTCATTGCATTATCGATATCCTGGTCGGTAGGATTGGGATTACGCTTTAATAAAGCAGCCGCCGCCATGATCTGCCCGCTTTGACAATAGCCGCATTGAGGCACTTGCTCAGTAAGCCATGCTTTCTGCACGGCATGAGTATTATCTTCCGAGAGTCCTTCAATGGTTGTGATCCTTTGCTTGGCAGCAGAAGAGACAGGTAAGGTGCAGGAACGAACGGGATTACCATTTATATGTACGGTACAGGCACCGCATTGTGCTATACCGCATCCGTATTTGGTACCATGGAGACCTGCAAGATCACGGATCACCCAAAGCAAAGGCATTTTTGGATCTGCTTCTACTTTATACGTTTTTCCATTAATAGAAAGGTTATAGGATGCCATAAGAAGTTGTTTGATAAAAGAGGGCATTAAGGTACGAAGAAAAAGCCCAACCCCAACAACCTTTGCTCATAGTTGTAAGCTCTGCTAAAGCCCCTTCCCAATGGGAAGAAGAGAAAATTAACTGTATTGGAAATTCGAATGGTTCACGGATACGACCAGATGTTTATCAATTTTGATCCAGGTTATTAAGAATGGAAAAATGAAATCTAAGTTCCCCCATCGGGGGGACAGAGGGCTTACCCGTATTGGAAATTCGAAGGGTTTACGGATACGACCAGGTGTTTATCAATTTTGATCCAGGTTATTAAGAATGGAAAATTGAAATCTAAGTTCCCCCATCGGGGGGACAGGGGGCTTACCCGTATTGGAAATTCGAATGGTTCACGGATACGACCAGATGTTTTCAATTTTGCTCCAGGTTATTAAGAATCGAAAATTGAAATCTGTTCCTCCATCGGAGTCCACCATCAGACCTTCTCCGAGGGGGATAAATAGCTTTATCTTTGATGCTTAGTTCGGGTTTTTGTTTTTTATCAACACAAGATTTTATTAAACAAAAGAGAATATTTAAAATAAGTTCCCCTTCGTCACTGTGACCCCGCCACAGGCGGGAGAAACAAGGGGACAGTGGGCCGTATGAAAGAGATCCGCGATATACTAAAAGCTTATGAAGAAGCAAAAAAAGCAGGCAGACAAACTGCTTTGGCTACGGTCGTTCATGTCGAGGGTTCATCTTACCGCAGACCGGGAGCAAGAATGCTCATCGAAGATGATGGACAATTGACCGGCGCCATCAGTGGCGGATGCCTGGAAGGCGATGCCCTTAGAAAAGCCCTGATGGTAATGACGGAGAAGAGATCAAAGCTTGTTACCTATGACACCATGGACGATGATGACGCAAAATTTGGAGTTGGGTTGGGTTGTAATGGAATTATCCAGGTCTTGATCGAGCCAATAAATGATGCTGATCGCAATAATCCAATTCATTATTTAAAGCTGGTCGATGAAAAACGTCAAACATCCGTTTTGATCACACTGTTTTCTTTACAGGATAAAAAAGCAATGCAATATGGTACATGCTTATTGCTGAAAGAAGATGGGGACGTAATTGAGCATACTCCTGTTTTAAAAGACATTCTCCTTGCTGATGCCAGTGAAGCATTGTCGGCTCAAACTTCTTCATTCAGGAATTATATTTCCAATCACCATGATCTTACAGCTTTTATTGAAGTGATAAAGCCGCCGGTTGCGGTGGTAGTTATAGGAGCAGGCAACGATGTAATACCGCTGGTAAGCATGGCAGACATTCTTGGGTGGGAAGCCACTGTGATTGATGGCAGGGCCAACTACGCAAAGAAAGAAAGGTTTGCCAGTGCGTGCCAGGTATTGGTGTCAAAACCGGAAAAGGCATTGGAGCACATACCAATCGATGGGCATACGGTGTTTCTCCTGATGACACATAACTATAATTATGACAAAGCAATGCTTGTCCAGCTGCTTCAGAAAAACGTGCCATACATAGGAATGTTGGGCCCGAAGAAAAAACGTGAGCGCATATTGAATGAATTAAAAGACGAAGGAATTTCATTCACAGATCATCAGCTTTCGGTATTGCATAGCCCGGTTGGCCTGGATATAGGGGCAGAAACATCCGAAGAAATTGCCTTATCAATCTTGTCAGAAATAAAAGCCATGTTTGCCAATAAAGATGTTCAATCTTTGAGAAAGATCAACGAAGTGATACATCCGCGTTCGGCAACGGTTATTGAAGAAGTAAAATTAACGTCAAAGTCGTGATGTCTTCAACAAATGAGACAGGGGCTATCATACTTGCTGGCGGTTCGTCTTCTCGGCTTGGCAAACCAAAGCAGCTTTTAGAATTTGATGGTAAGAGTTTATTGCAAAAATCAATTGATGCCGCGATCAACTCTGATGCAGATCCGGTCATCGTCGTACTTGGAGCAAATGCGGAACAGATCTTGCCGGAAATTGATAAATCAAACGTGCACGTCATAATAAATTCCGGGTGGGAAGAAGGAATGGCGTCTTCAATAAGAGTTGGTTTGAATGAAGTTTTATTCAATTCTCCATCCGCGGAAGCTGTCATTCTTATGGTCTGCGATCAACCTTTTATTTCACCCGGGTTAATAAATGAGCTGGTAAATACGCAAAACCAAACAGGTAAACCAATTGTTAGCTGTAACTATGGCGAAGCTGTCGGGCCTCCTGCTCTTTTTCACCGGTCGCTTTTTAATGAATTGATGGACCTGAAAGGAGATTTGGGTGCAAGAAGCATCATCCGGCAACATGGTGATGAGGCGGCTACCATTCTATTTCCAAAAGGACAGATCGATATTGATACGCAAGAAGATTACAATGCTTTGGGGAATTCATGAAGCCTTCTGTTGACTGGCAAGCTCACGATCAAGATTGGCAAAAAATTGTCTCGTAAGCATATTTGCGAAGCTGCTTAATATAGGTTGCCCCATTGATGCCAGCAGCCCGGTTATTTTGATCTCCCCGCCAAAAACAACTTCGGTTTCGGTTTCATTGACGGGTATCAACTCTACATTCATTGTTGAATTGGCATTTCCCATTTTATTGCTTTGTTGCATTTTTAATGTAAATTTTTTTTGCGTTATGATATCTTCCATTTGGGCATCGCCAATAAAAGAAGTGCTTATTGGTCCCGCCTTTAATTCAAGTATTGATTTATATGAAAAATCTCCTGTTTTTTCGAGAGTAGAAAGGCCCGGGATTATTTTCGAAAGCGTTTCCGTGTCCATTAACATGTTCCAAAGATTTGCAGGTGTTGTACTGATCGTATGTCTGCCGTTTAATTCCATGAATAATAATTAAAGTTTAGGGGTTAAATAAATACGACCGGAAATATACCATAAGAAAGAAGTTTCTTTAAGGTTATCTAATTAAATTTTCAATGCTCTGTGTTTCAGTGTTTCTGAGGCAAAAAAAAATGCCCCTGAGAAACAGAAACACTGATAACGATATGGTAAAGCTTAATTTGTTGAGGTAAGCTGCCGCGGAATCAATAAATTTGTTGTTCGCTTAATCTGAACAATGATCGTTGATAAATACAATCGGATCCATAATTATCTCCGCATTTCGCTTACGGATAATTGCAACCTTCGGTGCTTTTACTGTATGCCGGAAGAGGAGTACGATTTCACGCCTGCGTCAAAACTGATGCAGAAAGATGAGATCGAGGCCTTGTCAAAAATATTTGTTGATCTTGGCGTAAATAAAATCCGGCTAACCGGTGGTGAGCCCCTGGTAAGGAAGGACGCTGGTGAGATCATCCGGGTTTTGTCCAAGCTCCCGGTAAAGCTGACAATCACAACCAATGGCTCAAGACTCCATGAGTTTGTTGATATACTTGATGAATCGGGTGTCCATTCTCTCAATATCAGCCTTGATACACTGCAACCGGAAAAGTTCCAACTGATCACAAGAAGAAACCAGTTCGAAAAGATCTATGATAACATCCAGCTTTTACTGAAAAGAAATTTTCATGTAAAGGTGAATATGGTCGTGATGAAAGGATTAAATGATAATGAGATCAACGATTTTGTGGAATGGACAAAGCACCAGCCGGTACACGTTCGTTTTATCGAATTCATGCCTTTTACCGGTAACCGGTGGACCAGCAACAAAGTATTTACTATGGAGCAAATGTTGGAAGTGATCGGGTCAAAATATGCAGTAGAACGTTTGCAGGATGAAAAACATGATACCTCAAAAGCCTATGCCGTACCTGGTCACCCGGGCACATTTGCTTTCATCAGCACTATGAGTTCCAATTTTTGTGGCGATTGCAACCGGATGAGATTGACAGCTGACGGTAAAATGAAGAATTGTTTGTTTGCAGAAAAGGAGACCGACCTCTTAACTCCATTGCGCAACGGTGAAGATATAATCCCTTTGATCCATCAGAATATCCGGAGCAAGGCAAAAGAGCTGGGTGGGCAATTCACAACGGATTTTCAACACCTTCATCCCGAAGAAATCCATAACAGGAGCATGATTACTATTGGGGGATAGGCCCCAATTGAAACTTGAGAATTGAGTCTTGAGTCTTGAGTCTTGAGTCTTGAATTAAGTTTACTAAAAAATATTCAACAATCAATGTTCAATGTTCAATTAAAACTTTGATGATGATCTCTGTTCATGAAGCAAAAAGGATAATCGATGAAAATGTCTCCTCTTTGCCACCGGTTATGACGCCATTACAAAGAGCGGCAGGTTTAGTTTTAGCCGAAGACGTTTACGCCACGAGGGATATTCCCGCCTTTCCCCAGTCTTCGATGGATGGATATGCTATTTCATTTGAAGGATGGAAAAAAAACAAGCAATTAAAAATAGTTGGAGAAGTACCTGCCGGAAGCAATGAAGAATTCACCCTGGAGCCCGGAAATGCAGTCAGGATCTTCACAGGGGCCGCTGTTCCTACGGGCGCCGATACCGTGATCATGCAGGAAAAAGCAAGAACAGAAAACAATGAATTGATCATCGAAGATGAAATGCTACAGAATGGCACAAACGTAAGACCGAAAGGTTCCGAGATAAAAGCCGGGGCACTGGCATTAGAAAAAGAAAATGTTTTATCACCTGCGGCAATTGGCTTCCTGGCAGGCATAGGCATCAAAGAAGTGAATGTTTATCCTAACCCTTCAATTACGGTCATCATCACAGGAAATGAACTCCAGGAACCAGGTAAACCGCTCCATCATGGCCAGGTTTATGAATCAAATTCATTTGCATTAAAAGCGGTGCTTGAGCAATTGCAAATAGATAATCTAGAAATTTTATATGCCAAAGACAAACCCGAAGCCACAACAAACACGTTAAAAAAAGCATTAGAGCAAAGTGACCTGGTTTTGTTAACAGGCGGCATCAGTGTTGGTGAATATGATTTTGTCTTGCAGGCCGCAACAGACTGTGGCGTTAAAAGACTATTTCATAAAGTAAAACAACGGCCAGGCAAACCCTTATATTTTGGAAACAGGCAAAACAAACTTGTATTTGGCCTACCGGGAAATCCTTCTTCCGTTCTTACCTGTTTTTATCAATATGTTATTCCTGCGCTTGAAAAATTAACTAAAAGAAGGGTCAGGCTACAGAAAATAAGTATCGCTCTTGCGAGCTCATTTCAAAAAGTTGCCGGGCTTACCCATTTCCTGAAAGGATCTTTTGACGGGAGGACCGCAAGGCCGATGGATGCGCAGGAATCTTATCGCCTCAGTTCTTTTGCAAAAGCCAATTGTCTTATTGAAATTCCTGAAGAAAAGACGTCGGTAAAAGAAGGTGACGTGGTTGATGTATATTTATTGCCACAATAGTTATTTGTGGAAACGATCATTCTTTTTTACGTTCTCTTGTTTCTTGTGGCATTTCTATATTCGTCGGTGGGGCATGGTGGCGCCAGTGGTTATTTGGCATTGATGGCTTTATTTAGCATCACTCCGGAAGTGATGAAGCCCACTGCATTGCTATTGAATCTTTTTGTATCATTCACTTCGTTCATCCAATTTTATCGGGGCAAACATTTTAACTGGAAACTTTTTCTGCCTTTTGCGATCACTTCGATACCCATGGCATTCCTGGGAGGAAGGATGGCATTAACAGATGATGTTTATAAAAGGATATTGGGTATATTATTACTGATACCCATCATCCGGTTCTTGTTTTTTGCAAACATTAAGATTGACGATCTAAAAAAACCAAAGGTAGTTTTATCCTTATTGATAGGAGCAGCTATCGGTTTTCTTTCCGGCCTGATCGGAATTGGAGGAGGAATAATTTTATCACCGATTTTATTGTTATTGAAGTGGGCCGACATGAAGCAAACGGCAGCGATCAGCGCTTTGTTCATATTTGTAAATTCACTGTCAGGTCTTGCCGGCCAGTTACAAAAGGGAATTGGGTTCAATGCCGATATGTATGCGTATGTCGCCGTTGCATTTGTTGGGGGTATTGGCGGCGCTTATTTTGGCTCATTAAAATTCAAACAGAATATTTTGCAGTATATGTTAGCCATAGTTTTGATCATTGCTTCATTTAAATTGCTCTTTACATCTGCTTAATCTAAGTATACATGGCTGCAATCGGTGCAGGCAATCCATCCATACTGGTCATGTTCTTTTCTTTTTTGTATTCTTCCAGACCATCGTCGCCCTTATTCAAGGCCCATTTTATGGCATGATCCCGTTGATCCTTGTAATCATATATTGGCACACCAAAACCGCAGGAAGTCTTCACTTTTAGAATATCAGCAATGATGATCTGTCTTGTTGCCGGAAGAAGAGCAAACTCTTTTGATAACTCATCCCATTCCCCATCACCGGGTAAAACCGTATATCCTTTTCCATAAAGTCGCAGGATCTTTGGTGGTCCATCAAAAGAACAAAACATAAAAGTGACGCGGTTATTTTCCAAAAGGTGGGCAGACGTTTCATTCCCGCTACCAACAATATCCAGGTAACCAACCCGCGTCGGAGAAAGGATCCTGAAGCAATCAAATCCCTTCGGTGAAAGATTGATATGGCCTTCAGCACTCAATGGAGCCGTCGACACAAAAAACATCTTTTGTTTTTCGATAAATGCCTTGTGATCATCACTGATATGATCCTTTTCTTTGCCCATAAAACAGCTTTTCGCAAAGGTAAATTTTAAATATGCCATTAAGGACGGTATGAGTAAATTTGTTGTCCGATTGATTATGTTTCGAAACAAAATAAACACACCTGCCTGCTCGCCTCCGCGTAGCTTCAGCGAAGCAAGGCCGGCAGGCACGGAGCACTAAGTACACCGGGATACACGGAGTCCACATTCTGTGTTCCTTTTGTGTACTGCGTGGCTCCATGGTTTTAAATTCTGTTGTCAGAAGAGCTATTTATGAATTTAAAAGTTATCATGTTTGGAAGGCTTGCCGATATCGCTGGCAATGCTCTTTCCGTATCTGCAGCCGATACAGACAGTTTGATAAAGACTTTACATAAAGATTATCCTGCATTAGCAAGTACAAAGTACCTGATAGCGGTGGATAAGCAAATCATAACTGAAAACACGGCTTTAACGAATAATAGTATCGTGGCGCTGCTGCCACCATTTTCGGGCGGATAACAATGGACAATAATAAATTATATGAACGATACCATCGCCAGATCATCTTACCGGAGTTTGGTGAAGAAGGCCAGCAAAAATTGCTGAATGCAAAAGTACTGGTGATCGGCGCGGGCGGTTTGGGTTGTCCTGTATTGCAATACCTGGCAGCTGCGGGTATCGGAACGATCGGTATCGTTGATGATGATGTTGTTAGTTTGAATAATCTTCATCGCCAGGTCCTGTATTCAGTAAGCGATATTGATTTATCTAAGGCTAAGAAAGCGGCTCATATTTTACAACAATTGAATCCCGAGATCCGGATTGTCGCTTACAACGAAAGGCTGATCAATCAAAATGCACTGACACACATTGATGATTTTGATATTATCATCGATGGCACCGATAATTTTTCAACCCGCTATATGATCAATGATGCCTGTGTGTTACTGAATAAACCACTGGTCTATGGTGCTATTTCACAATTTGAGGGGCAGGTAAGTGTTTTTAACGCACAATCGGCGTTGCACCGTATGGCCAGGGGCTTACAGGGGAGTAAGGCTGCTGTTAATTATCGGGATTTGTTCCCCGATCCACCAAAAGACGGAGAAGTGTTGAATTGTGCTGAAGCAGGTGTGCTTGGCGTATTGCCGGGAATTATCGGAACAATGATGGCCGCTGAAACGATCAAATTGATTACCGGTATAGGTGAGCCATTGATCGATCAATTGCTAACTTACAATGCCTTGAATAACCAGGTGTATATTCTTCATCTCTCTGCCCGCGAAAATACAAGCGCATTGATCCCGAAAAATGCACAAGAATTTTTGAAAACCGATTATGAATGGCTTTGTAAAATGCCGGTAAGCGAAGCAGAGATTGATGCAGATACGTTTAATAAGATGATCGCCACGGGAAATACAGATGTGATCGATGTAAGAGAGCTGCATGAACTACCATCAGTGAATGAATTTGATCATACCAGGATCCCATTAGCACAGCTTGCTGAAAACATTTCAATGATCAAAGCTGATAATGTTATTGCATTTTGTCAATCAGGCAGAAGAAGCCTGCAAGCCGCAAAAATTTTAAATGGTATTTTTGGGAATCGTAAAAAAATTTTCAGTCTCCGGGGAGGGATCGTTGAATGGAAGAAACAGCAACAAACCGTATGAAGGAAAGAAAGCCAAAAAATATTTTTGTGCAGGGCCCGGTCAGTGCCTCATTTATTGCTGACAGTATTCAAAAACATAACAGCAAGACCGGCATTGGTGGTCATAGTATTTTCCTGGGACAGGTAAGAGCAGATAAGATCGATGATAAGGAAGTTGCTTCAATCGAATACACGGCGTATGAAGAAATGGCCCTGGAGAAAATGCATGCGATACGGGAAGATATTTTTGCCAAATATGATCTCACCTGCATGCATGTTTACCATAGCCTGGGAAATGTGAAAGCCGGAGAGATCAGTTTGTTTGTATTTACATCATCAGCACATCGCAAAGCCGCCATTGACGCCTGCGAAGAAACCGTAGAAAGAATAAAAGCTGAATTACCGGTGTGGGGCAAGGAATTGTTGACAGATGAAACTTATCATTGGAAAAAAAATAATGAATCCTGATATTAAAGACTCTAAGCCCCTCTCCCCTTCATGGCGATGCGGAGTATAAGCGAAGCGGAAGCAAGAGAGGGG
>DASTIZ010000392.1:0-9351 GCA_035717045.1 Chitinophagaceae bacterium | reverse complement strand
GATACCGTGTGTCAATGTAGCTTGGCTCACCCAGGTCCTGCTTGTCAAAATATTTTACATGAAAATTACTCCGGATCTCATTGCCTTTTGGAATAAAATCGCGACTGGCAACATACAGAAGCGAGGCCAGGATCAAACCTCCCAAAAAATAGGGTCGCAAAAAACGGACAAAGCTGGTACCACCGGCAAGTATTGCAATGATCTCTGATCGCATAGCCATTCTGCTGGTAGTATAAATTACCGCAATAAAGACAAACAAAGGAAAAAGCAGGCCCCAGATATAAGGAATAAAACCGAGATAATATTGTAAAAAGATCTCACGTGTGCTCAGCCCTGACTTTACAAAATTCTCGGTATGCTCGCTACTGTCTATTGCCACGGCTATCAGGGTAAACAGTATCATACAAAAGAAAAAAGTAATCAGTATTTTTTTAAGTATGTACCAGTCCAGCGTTTTCATGGCTCCTATCCCTCAAAGGAGGGAGTTTAGTTTTATAAATTAATTTATCCTTTGACTCGGCTTTTTAATCCTGCAAAGGAAAAGAATAATGATGAAAGATTATGTGAAGAAATAAGGCTCTATCTGGCAGAATACCACTAATAAAGGCTTTTCGTCCGCTCATAGCAATCCCTTGTAATCCAAGTAACATCACGGTTAATTTTGCGTCTCAATCACGGGAAAACAAACAACCAAAACCATGAGAATCTTTTTTATTCTCCTCCTTATCATAGCAGGTCTTACTGCCTCTTCACAAAAAATCACCGGAACGGTAAAAGATGACCAGGGAAAGAACCTGCCCGGTGCCAATATCACACTGCAAAGAGTAAAAGACTCAACCGTTGTGAAAATCGCCGCTACAAATTCTGCGGGCCGATATGAGTTCATAAACATACAATCAGGGACATATTTTATCGGAACGAGTTTTGTAAGTTACGGGCGAAAAACCTCGGCAGCTTTTGAAGTAGCTGATGTTGATGTTACGGTGCCCGAAATCATCCTGGAAAAGGCAAGTACAAGCCTGCAGGATGTTACCGTTACGTCAAAAAAGCCCATGGTGGAAGTAAAAGCCGATAAGACAATACTGAATGTTGAAGGCACGATCAATTCAACAGGCAATGACGCCCTCGAATTACTCCGCAAAGCACCGGGTGTGTTGCTTGATAAAGATGACAATATCAGTTTGGCAGGAAAGAATGGTGTCAAAATCTATGTAGAAGGAAAACCCACCCCCTTATCGGGTGCTGACCTTGCTGCTTACTTAAAAAACATTCAGTCATCAGAAATTGAATCGATCGAAATAATCACGAATCCATCCGCCAAATACGATGCGGCGGGCAATGCTGGCATCATAAACATCAGGCTGAAAAAGAATAAATCATTTGGGACTAATGGATCTGTGAATTTGGGTTATGGTATTGCTATCAATCCAAAATATAACACGGGTCTCGCCTTGAACCATCGCAATAAGAAAATTAATGTATTTGGAAATTTTAATTACAATCGCAATAAGAATCAAAACGTATTCAAGTTATACCGTGAGCAGCTCGACACTATTTTCAGCCAGGTGAATAACGGACTGAATAGAAATGAAAGCCGCGGATTTAAGGCAGGTATTGATTATTTTATGGACAATAAAAATACTTTCGGTATTCTGATAACCGGGAATATTAGTGATAACAGCGGCAAGACAAATAGCAAAACACCGATCGTATATAAACCCACTGGTGTCACGGATAGAATATTAACGGCCAATAACAGCAGTAAGGCCGAAAGGAATAATATAAACTTCAATTTGAATTACCGGTATATTGATACCGCGGGCCGTGAGCTGAATGTCGATGGTGATTATGGCTTATTCAGGATCAGGACTGACCAGATGCAGCCCAATATTTATTATACCCCGGACATGTCAATGGAATTAAGCCGGGCTATCTACAATTTTATTTCTCCAACAGATATAGATATTTATTCATTGAAAGCCGATTATGAGCAAAAATTCAAAGGCGGGAAACTTGGGGTGGGTTTTAAAACATCGCTAGTCAACACTTCAAACAATTTTGGTCGCTTTAACGTAATCGGAAGTAGTAAGCAGCTTGATATTGATCGCAGCAACCAATTTGATTACAGCGAGAATATAAATGCCGTATACCTGAATTATAATAAAGCATATCCGAAAAAAGGATTTATGTTCCAGGCTGGCGTGCGAATGGAAAATACCAATAACAATGGAGATTCTTACGCCTTAAACACCGATGGTTCTGTAAATAATTCTACCAAGTCGACCATCGAAAGAAATTATACCGGCCTCTTCCCAAGTGCCTCTATTACATTTAACAAAAACCCAATGAAGCAATGGAGCATTTCGTATAGTCGTCGTATCGACCGCCCGGCTTACCAGGATTTGAATCCATTCGAATTTAAGTTAGACGAATATACTTTTCAGAAAGGGAATACCAATTTGAGACCGCAATACACAAACTCTATTTCCATCACGAATATCTATAAATATAAACTGACAACAGCACTCACGTATAGTCATGTAGCAGATGTATTTACACAAATAGTAGATACATTAGAAAAAACCAAAGCTTTCCTGACGAAAAGGAACCTTGCCACGCAAAATATTATAAGCCTTAATATAAGCTATCCGTTCACATATAAAAACTATAGCTTCTTTACGAACCTTAATACTTATTACTCTCACTATGTAGCTGATTTTGGTGGTGGCAACAGGGTTGTGGATCTTGATGTGTTCTCTTACAATTTCTTCATGCAAAACAGCCTGAAATTCGGCAAGAAAAAAGATTGGACCGCCGAACTCAGCGGTTTTTACAATGCACCAAGTCTTTGGCAGGGAACATTTAAAAGCATTGCCATGTATGCTCTGGATGCCGGCGTGCAAAAAACACTATTCAAGAACAAAGGCAATATAAGAGTGGCCGTTAGCGATATTTTCAAAACTCTAAAATTCAAAGGCACCAGCAATTTTGCAGGACAATACCTTATTGCAAGCGGAAACTTTGAGAGCCGGCAGTTCAAGGTAAACTTTACTTACCGCTTTGGTAACAACCAGGTAAAAGCTTCACGTAACCGCAAAACGGGGACAGATGATGAAAGCAAACGGGTTGGATCCGGCGGTGCAGGAGGCATACAACAGTAACAAAGCTTTCTTCGTAGTATAACTGCATTTAATTCGGCGTTGTGAGTTGTAAATACGCCTTTAATCATTCCTGTTGCTGAGATCATATTTGAATCCCAGCGCATAGACCTGATCATTTCTCCTGTCAAACGGAAGCCTGCCCGTAGTATAGCTTACAAAAAGGCCCGAGGTAGATTCAATAGCAGCCACAAAAAACGGTGAGCGGTCAAGATGATTGTCTTTAATAGCCCGGTCGGCTTTTAATTCCTTATACCACCTGAAATCAGAACTAAAGTGAAGGACCTCCCTTCCAATCCGCGCAACCCTCGTTTTAAATCCTATTTCAAACCGAAGCCTTGAATAGGCATCCAGGTCACCTGTTAATCTCTTTCTCGTAGTATCATCCTGGGGTATTACATAATCAATACCAAAAAGCATGGACGGAAAGGTGGCGCCGTAAACAGTGAATTTTTTATCGGTCCCGGTAATTAACCGTATCAATGCAAAAGGATAATCTAATATATTAAAATACCGGAGCGCCTCATGCTTATTCCATCCTTTGGCACCACCCGTGATCAATAATCCGGGCGCAAATTGTTTTTTTGAAAAATCCTGGTTTGATTCAAATGCAAATTTTCCTTTGATGCCAAGCGCAAACTGATCCGTAACGCTGATGTATCCCGCTAGTTCGTCATACAAGGCAAGGAACGATGGATCCTTTCGTTGCCTTCTTTCCAGAATCGTGTCCTGGAGTTCCTCCATTTTTATAGATGTTTCTTCATCCAGTTCGGCTACCTGCCCTCCCCATAGAAAGGAGTTATCGAATGCAATTAAAAATTCAAGAAAGTCATTGGGATTATATCTCTTTCTAAAGGCGACATTTCCCTTAAAAAGCAGGTTATAACTTTGCATGAAAGTCGACGATTCATTGATCCTGCTTTTTACCCAGCTATTTGAATAGTTATAATCGAATCCCAGCGAAACCGGCAACGTATCGGATTGAAAGCTTTTAAAATTGAGATTCAGGTCCCTGATGAATGTATACCGCCTGTCTCCCGACGATTTCAGTTTTTCAACATGGTTCCGGAAAAGGTCATTGTATAGATCAGGGTTTGAAAATATTTTTTTTATGCCCTCTTTCAATAAGCTATCGGTTTGTGGTTTTGTCAGTCCCACAAACCTGGGCCTCAGATCATCGAGAATACCTTCCTGCGCCACGATGGTTTGAGCAACAATATACATGGCAACAAGTAGGAAAAGTGTCTTAATTCTCATTCCGCTTCCTTTTTTCATCCCTGAATTTATAACAGGCATCAATGATATCTGACAATTCCTCCACCGTCTTTTCCGCCTGCATCATTAATTCGGTCATGGCGGCAATACTACCGGGCCTTGAAACATCTTTTTCATACCTGGCCCTGTGCGCTTTTATGAACTGGCTATCAAACCGGGAAGCCAGGATGATCGCCTCCTGCCTCCTGAGATCTTCACTGGCATGTGAATTGAAAAACAGCAGGTCTTCCATCACCATCGAGCCAGCATCTTCGAACTCCGTAAGCAGATCGATTTGATCAGTACCCTGTAAGGCAAAATATAAAGCTTTACAAACTCTCTTATCAGTTGTCCAGGCCATAATGCTGGTTTAAATAAATGAGGCTAAACGCGCCTGCGCTTACCTAAGATAAGATTAGCGAAAACGAAAAACAATTACCTGTTAGTGGTATTTCACTGAGTCTATAGCCTTTGCTTCAATTGATGTATCATGTCGCTTTTCCAGGAAGTATACACATCTTCGGTGATCTTTTGCCTTGCTTCCTTTACCAACCACATATAAAATGCAAGGTTGTGAACACTGGCAATGGTGAGTCCAAGGATCTCTTTTGATTTGACCAGGTGACGTAAGTAAGACTTGCTGTAATAATGGCTCACTTCACAATCAATCCCATCATCAATGGGAGAGAAATCATGCTCCCATTTTTTATTATCGATGTTTATGATGCCCTGGGTAGTAAATAACATGGCGTTGCGGCCATTTCTTGTTGGCATAACACAATCAAACATATCGATTCCCAGGCCAATACACTCGAGTATATTCCAGGGCGTGCCTACTCCCATCAGGTAGCGCGGTTTGCTTTCGGGCAAATGATCACAGCAAAGATCACAGATCTCGTACATGGTTTGCTCTGGCTCGCCAACGCTTAATCCACCGATCGCATTTCCGGTAGCATCCTTTGAAACAATGTAATCGCAGGATTCCTTTCGCAGGTCTTTATGAACGCCACCCTGTACTATCGGAAAAAGATTTTGAGTGTAACCATATTTGGCGGGAGCAGAATTGAATTGAGTAACACACCTGTCAAGCCAGCGGTGTGTGAGCTCCATGCTTTTCTTTGCGTATTTATGATCGCTGCCACCGGGCGGGCATTCATCAAATGCCATGATAATATCTGCACCAATACTTCGCTGAACATTTATTACCGTTTCCGGGGTAAATAAATGCCGGCTGCCATCGATATGACTTTGAAATGTGACACCTTCTTCTTTTATTTTTCTGGTGCCTGCCAATGAAAACACCTGGTAGCCGCCGCTGTCGGTAAGTATTGGTCTTTTCCAATGAAGAAATCTATGAAGACCACCGGCTTTTTCGATTGTCTCGAGCCCTGGCCGCAAATAGAGGTGATAAGTATTACCAAGAATGATCTGTGCTTTAACATCATTTGCAAGCTGATGCTGTGTCACCGCTTTTACACTCCCCGCTGTACCAACGGGCATGAAAACAGGTGTCGCTATTTTACCGTGATCGGTTGTCATCCAGCCTGCTCTGGCTTTAGAACTGGCGTCCGTATGCGCTAACTCAAATTGTAATGCGGGCATAAAGGCTGCAAGATAAAGTTTATGAGAACTAATGCCCCTTCTTTTCAACAGTTGTGAAATCAAATTAAGACCTTTAAAGTGGTTCTTTATTATTTTCGCAGCGCAAGCAACTATGGATCTTACATTTCTACACAACATCAATTGGTGGCAGGTCATCTTTTACGCCTTCGCAACAGTTTCTCTGGTTCAAATGATCTACTATTGGTGGTTCTTCAGCCGGGTGGCATTTTTTAAATCGAAAAAAAGAATGAAGCACCAGCAGCATCCCGTATCGGTTATTGTTTGCGCCCGCGATGAAGATGAAAATCTTGCCCGCCACCTGCCCGGTTTATTGGTCCAGGAATATCCTTCTACTTATGAAGTGATCGCAGTAAATGACAATTCTGTCGATGATTCAAAATACATACTCCAGGAATTAAAAAAGACTTTCAAGGACAAACTTCATATTGTTGAATTGACACAGGAAGCAAAGTTGATCAATGGAAAAAAATACCCGTTAAGCATCGGCATCAAAGAGGCAAACCATGAAGTGATGTTACTGACGGATGCCGATTGTGTACCGGCCAGCGAACATTGGGTGCAAAAAATGCAGGATGCATATAACGGCGATATAGAAATCGTGCTTGGTTATGGTGCGTATCATAAACGCCCGGGTTTGCTCAACAAGTTAATACGATTCGAAACCTTTCACTCTGCCATCCAATATCTATCCTTTGCACTGGCCGGCATTCCTTATATGGGTGTCGGCAGAAACCTTTCTTATAAAAAAGATTTGTTCTTTAAGCAAAAAGGATTCTCTTCGATAAATCATATTCCCGGTGGGGACGATGACCTGTTTGTAAATAAAGCTGCCAATAGAAAAAATGTTGCCGTGGTGATAGATAAAGATGCGGCGACGCTCTCCATTCCTAAGAAAACATGGGGAAGCTGGGTAAAACAAAAATACAGGCATTATACAACAGCCAGGTATTATAAACCCATTCATAAATTCTTACTTGGTCTCTATACCGGCACCCAATTCCTTTTCTATCCCTTATTTATTGCTTCGCTCTTATTGTATAGCTGGAAACTTTCCCTGGTCATTTTTGGATTAAGATTCATTACGCAGGCAATCGTTTATTTTTTTGCTATGAAAAAATTAAATGAAAAAGACCTGTGGCCGATTTTTGTTTTTCTGGACATCTGGATGTTCTTTTATTACATCATTTTTGCAGGGTCGCTCTGGCAAAAACCAAAGAGAAGCTGGAATTGACAGACGGTCAGCCGGCAGTTGGCAGTCCGCAGTCTGTAGCCTGCAATCAGCAGCCGTCGGAAATCCTTACGTATACTCAATAATCTCTGCTGCTTAAAGCATGGAAATAATTTTAAAATACTTTTCTGATTTTACTCCTGAACAGGTAAAACAATTTTCTGCCTTAGAACCTTTGTACAAAGAATGGAATAGCAGGATCAATGTAATCTCCAGAAAAGACATTGATGGTTTATATGAAAAACATGTGTTGCACTCATTAGCGATTGCCGCGGTATTTGAATTTAAGGCTGGGATGGAGGTATTAGACATGGGTACAGGCGGAGGATTTCCGGGAATTCCACTGGCTATTTTTTTCCCCGAAGCAAAGTTTCACCTGGTAGACAGCATTGCTAAGAAATTAAAGGTTGTCAATGCGGTTGCCGAAGGCGCCGTGTTAAAAAATGTAACCACCCAACATATTCGGGCGGAAGAGATCAAAAATAAAAAATATGATTTTGTCGTTTCCCGTGCCGTAGCTCCTTTGAAAGACTTGTGGAAATGGAGCAGGCCGTTGTTACTAAGTCCGAAGTTCGCTCCCGGTAGTAAACGCGAGGGCGGTCAGACCTCAAACCTCAGACCTCAGAGCTCCGACCTCCGACCTCAGTCTCCAGGTCTCATCTGCTTAAAAGGCGGTGATCTGACTCATGAAATACATGAGAGTGGAACCAGGCCGCGGATCATGGAGATCGCGGAGCTCTTCCGGGAGGAATATTTTAAGATGAAATACCTCCTTTACGTGCCGCGTTGAATAAATTACCGGAAAGTGGTATTGCCTTATTTTGTTTGAAACTTACCTTTGGCCAATGAAAGACATCACCGTTTGCATTGTTGATGATGTAAGTGAACTAAGACAAGCCCTTGAAGAGATCGTTTCTTCTGCTGTTGGCTATAAATGCCTGGGCACCATGAGTAATACTTCTGAGGCAATAGCAAAGATCCCGATATTAAATCCGGATGTTGTGCTCATGGATATCAATCTCGGGGAAAGTGAAAGCGGAATCGATTGTGTAAGACAGTTAAAACCTCTGGTACCCGCAACAAATTTCATGATGTGCACTGTTTATGAAGACGATGAAAAAATTTTTGAGGCATTGCGCGCAGGTGCAAGTGGCTATATTCTTAAAAAAACCGAGCCTCAAAAACTTCTTGATGCAATAAAAGAATTGCACGAAGGGGGTGCCCCGATGAGCAGCCAGATCGCGAGAAAAGTAGTTTTCGCCTTCCGGAATAAGGCCGTTGCTCCCACAAGTTCGACTGAAACCGAGCTTGCGCAATTGTCGTTTAGGGAGAAACAGATCCTGGAAGAGCTATCGCGTGGATTGATGTATAAGGAGATCGCCAACGTTCTTTTTATCAGCCCCGAAACGGTTAGAAAACACGTTTATCACATTTATGAAAAGCTCCATGTAACAAACCGGGTTGAAGCGGTGAATAAATATTTCGGCCGATAAAAGGTTTTTTCATCCTTTCCAAACAAGAAAAATACCACGAACGTGGTATAGGCGGGTCACCGGCGACCGTCTAACTTTAGATTATGGTCTGAAAGGTCCCTAATCAAACAGCCATTGATCTTAAACCTTTCTACAGACATAAAGAAGTGTCTGACGAAACCCGGGGCTACACCCGGGTTTTTCAATTTTCACTTTATGACTGAAAGATCTATCTTATTGTCCTTTCGTTCTATATCTGCCAGTCGTAGAGACGGATCTATCTCACCAATTGAAATATCCGTGAGCTTTTTTGAAGATTCGATTATATAAGTAGGATGTGTCCATTTCCAGGGCTCATACACTTTACGGTGAACGGACGGATCCTCAACTGGCTTCTGACCAAACATCAAATACATCGGAACATAATGAAGTTCTTTACTTCCATCTTTGAATGTCAGTTGAAAATCTATAGGCATCGGTATCATGCCAACTCTCCTGAGCCTGATCTTTGTTTTACCGGCGTCTTCCCATAAGCTATCAATGCTATAGTTGATCGTCTTTGTTGAATTGATCCAGTATTCGCGATACCAATCGAGCTTCATGCCACTTATCTTCT
>DASTIZ010000391.1:0-6678 GCA_035717045.1 Chitinophagaceae bacterium | reverse complement strand
AAGACTTCATACTTCCGACTTCAGACTTCTAACTTCTTTCCCTATCTTCCCTAAACAAAACCAACTGTATGGCTGATCAGCAATCTTCTTTCAGGCCATTTGTTTCGCCTGAAACCAATATGGCGGAGTTTACAATTAAGTCGGTATTAACCGGCGCTGTGTTTGGAATTATCTTTGGCGCAGCAACAGTTTACCTCGCCTTAAAGGCTGGCCTTACCGTTTCAGCTTCGATTCCAATCGCTGTCATGGCAATTGCACTTAGCAAATTATTTCTTCGTACAACTATTCTTGAAAACAATATTATTCAAACAACCGGCTCAGCCGGCGAAAGCATTGCCGCAGGGGTTGTGTTCACCCTTCCTGGATTTCTGTTTTTGAGTGATCCGGCCAGCGCCAGTTTTTTTAACTATTTCACCATCCTGACCCTCGCTGTTTTCGGAGGCATACTCGGTACTTTAATGATGATACCCCTTCGCCGTTCATTGATAGTAAAAGAACATGGCGTTTTGCCTTACCCGGAAGGAACTGCCTGTGCCTCTGTTCTGAAAGCGGGGGAAAAAGGAGGTCAGTTTGCAAAAACAGCATTCCTTGGATTAGGGTTTGCTATGGCCTATGCTTTACTACAAAAGGTATTTCATGTAATTGCTGAAGCACCTTACTTCATGACAAAACAGGCACAAAAATTCTTTCCATCTGCGAGAGTTAGTGGTGAAATCACTCCTGAATATTTAGGTGTGGGCTATATCATAGGACCAAGAATTGCAGGTGTGCTTGTGGCTGGCGGCGTTTTAGCATGGTTGGTTTTGATTCCACTACTTGCGTCCCTGGTGGATCCTAACGTCATAGCAACGCAATTAGTAAAGGTGGGTTACCTGGCTGATATCACTAAACCTGGAGGATCCTTTGGTTGGGATCCCGCAACGCAGAATTTTACGAATTGGTCGGATGCTATTTACCGGGCTTATATCAGACAGATCGGTGCCGGGGCTGTAGCAGCGGGAGGTTTAATCACGCTGATTAAAACGATACCTACAATTATTGCTTCTTTCAAAGGGAGTATCGGTTCTATTAAAAAAGAAGGCATTAGCGAAAAACAATCGGTAAAAAGAACTGACCGTGACCTGTCGATTAAAATTGTTGGATTGGGAAGCCTGGGTCTTATTCTTCTTATGACTGTAGTGCCCAATGTTCCCGGCGATTCAATTGGCAGCAAATTGTTATTAGGATTACTGGTAATTATTTTCGGCGCATTTTTCGTAACAGTGTCTTCACGAATCGTTGGCCTGATCGGTTCCTCAAACAATCCAATCAGTGGTATGACCATTGCCACATTGATGGGAACTTGCCTGATCTTTATTGCGGTCGGATGGACGGGGAAATTTTTCGAGCCTATGGCACTCGTTGTTGGCGGAATGATCTGTATTGCTGCGGCTAATGCCGGAGCCACCTCCCAGGATCTAAAAACAGGGTATATTGTCGGAGCTACACCTAAATATCAACAGATAGCTTTGTTTATTGGTGCTGTTGTTTCTTCCCTCGCAATCGGCTTTACCGTGAAAATCCTTGATACCCCCACGTCTGCTATGGTGGCAAATGGTATCGAACATGCTATCGGGACAAATACATATCCTGCTCCACAGGGTACATTAATGGCCACGTTGATCAAAGGAATTCTTTCTTTTAATCTTGACTGGCAATTTGTACTGGTGGGATTCTTTATTGCTATAACACTTGAGTTGTGTGGTGTTAAATCACTATCATTTGCGGTCGGATTGTATCTTCCCTTATCGACAACGCTTCCCATATTTCTCGGCGGAGCTATAAAAGGGATTGTTGAATTGAGAAACAGGAGAAAGAAAATAGAACTTACTTCCGAGGAAGAAGATCTCGGCAAAGGAAACCTGTTTGCCACCGGTCTCGTAGCCGGAGGCGCGTTATTTGGAGTGATCGCAGCTATTCTGACAGTCTTTTTCGAACCCACCATGAACGCATTAAATCTTGAACACGATTTAACGGGTACGCTCGGACAAGGAGGTTATTTTATTCTTGGCGCTGCATTCTTTGCCTTCATGGGATTTGTTTTGTACCGCATTGCAATTTCAAAAGACAAAAGGATTTAACGTATAACGAATAAGAAAGTAAGGCACCAGCTGTACTTTCCTCTTACACAAACTTCAGATACTCGTATTTCTTTTTCAATATTGCCATATCATCGGCAGCCAGCCATTTCTTGAGCACTGTTGCATACACATTCTTAAAATCAACTTTATATTTCAGGTCTCCTTCTTCAAGATCAGAAAGATCAGGCATCGCATTGATCAATCCTTTTTCTTTCAGGTTGCCGCCAATTAAAAACATATTGTTTGCTGTGCCGTGATCAGTACCACCGCTAGCATTTTGAGAAACTCTTCTGCCAAACTCAGAAAATGTCATGATCAATACATCATTAAAACGGCCATTATCTTTCAGGTCGTTTGTAAATGCTCTTACCGCTGCATTCATTTGCGTAAATAAGTTCTGCTGTTGCATTTGCTGGTTGATATGGGTATCGAAACTTCCATGAGAAACGTAATAGACCTTTGTATTGATATCAGAAAAGATCAGCGAAGCGATCGTCTTTAGATTCTGCCCCAGGTCTGTTTTTGGATATTCTGCTTTTGAAGGATGAAACCTGCTCTTTTCAAAAATGTAGTCAGCCGAAGAAACGGTTTCAGCCAGTGTTTTGTACAAATAATCGACGGGCTGCTCACCCGGCTCATTTTTGTGTTGCTGCACTACTTCTTTGAAGAAACGCTGATTGGCCGTACCAAATAAACGCTTCGGATCTTTCATGGCAATTGCCTTGGCCTCCTCCCCCTTCAGGGCAAGACTTAATGTGTCATCCAGCTCCAGCGCAAAGGTTGGTTTATCACAGCCTTTGCATTGCGCATCGAGATAACGACCCAGCCAGCCTGTTGTCCAGTACTCCTTACTGTCACTGCCGCTGTGCCAGATATCCATACTGCGGAAATGTGAACGGTCAGGATTTGGATAACCGACGCTATTCATGATTCCAAGACTTCCATCGTCATACAATTCTTTGAAAGCAGATAATGCCGGGTGCAATCCTGCCTCATCGGTTAATGACAACGCTTTTGATCTGTCAATGCCGAGTCTTGGCCTTGATCTATAATAAATATCATTGCGGTAAGGGATAACTGTATTCAGGCCATCATTGCCGCCGCTTAATTGAAGTATCACCAATACCTTATTTCCGGAAGGCACTATATTGCTTCCTTCAAATGCCTTTAAGAATTTAGGCACCATGAATGATGCGGTGGCAAGCGAACCTATCTGAAGAAATTCTCGTCTCTTAATTACCATTTCTAAGATTTTAAATATTCAATACCCAATGTTCAATATTCAATGTTCAATTAATTGTCCAATACTGAACAGAAAGTTGAAGAGTGCGACGCAACTAAAGTTTAATAGTAGCACAATAGCCGGTAACACAATAATCGATATCATTAAAAGAGCTTACAAGTACTGAATGAATGATCAAACTAAGTTCCCCTTTCGGGGGACAAGGGGCCGGGATTAACATAACTGGTATTCCGGCGTACTCATCAATTGCAATGTCGCCGACCTGATAAAACTTTCTTTGCTCGATGCGTCTGCATATTGTTTTATCAATTCATTGCTCACACCGCTTTTTGTTTGTAATAAGGCTCCTGTCAATGAACCCACCAGCTGATCCTTCTGTACCTTTTCAAAGTGGCTGGTATATTGCTTCCAATCGATATTGGCCCTGACGATCGAACGTTTTGCGATACCTTTCATTTTTTCCTCGTCTTTTCTTCCCATCATTTGATCATCATCGTCTTTAGTTTTTACATTCAATTCATCCACATCATTTATCAACTGGGGAATACGCATCCGCAGCATCAGGCTGCTGCTGTCGATCCAGGCTTTTCCACCCGGCCATCCTGCAACATTTGGCGGATAAAAGAGAACCTGTCCTAATGCTCGTTGTAAAAATGTAAATGCTTCCTGGTTTTCCAGTTCCATGGGTAACATTCTTTGTATACCTGCGATCAGCTCAATCGGCGATTTTATTTTGCTCCCAATATTCTTTTCATCATAAAACCAGTCGCTGGTAAAAATGTCCTCCATCAATTTGCCGATATCATAAGTGCTCTGGTAAAAACGGTCCGCCAGCCAATTTACTTTTTCGTCATCAGTGTTTTCATTCACGAAAAATCTGTAGATCTTTTGTGTAAGGTATTTTGCTGTTTGTTTTTGAGACAATAGAATATCCAGTACTTCATCTCCGTCAAAATTTCCTGTTTTACCTAAAACAGTTTTACTCCCAAAATCATGTTGGAAACGGCGAAAAACGAATTGCCCTTTGAGATCAGCGGTCCAGCCGGTGAATGCCCGCGCTGCTTCTTTAATGTCATTCTCGGTGTAGTTACCCCGGCCAATTGTAAACAACTCCATCACTTCTCTTGCAAAGTTTTCATTGGGATGATCCTTCCTGTTCTGTTGGTTGTTTAAGAAATTCAGCATCGCTGCTGATTTGGAAACCTCGTGAAGCATATCACGAAAACTTCCCAATGCATTTCGACGGATCACATCTAACAATCCCTGCTGGTAAAAAACATTAAGATTTCGACAGGCAAAGTGTCCATGCCAGAAAAAGGCCATTTTTTCTCTTAGCTGCCCGTCGGTATTTACGAAAACTTTAAGCCAGTTCAAATTCAAGCTCCGGATGCTCTCACGGTTTTTTTGCTGAACCTTTTTTCTCTCATCTTCCGTCATGTCTTTTCTTCTCTCCTGTCTTCCTGCTTCATCGATTCCAGCAAACAAACCTTTCAAAAAATCATCGGCAACATCTATGTATTCAGGTTTTTTTGAAGAAGCTTTCTGTAAAGCCTTGTACAATTGCTTAGGGGAAACTGCGGGAAGATCTGCCAGTTGCTCCACGGCGGGACCAAAACCGGCCCTCCACATCAGGTGCTGATTTTTTATTTGATTAGCCCGGGACACTGAGAAAGTTTTGTTTAGGACAATTGATAATCTGTAAAGTTTAAACCATTTATCGGGTTCTGCAACCGATAGCGCCTTTTGGAGATGATATTATTCTAAATTTGGTTGTCAAAAGCGATATGAAGTTCCGGGCTTTCAAATACCTGCTTCCATTGATCCTGTATGCCGGTGCTCTCCGGTCCTTCCATTCTTATGGTATCGTAGTCTGGTTTCCGCTGATTCTTGCCTGGGTCATCATTCCCCTGCTTGAGCTATTTATTAAAGCAGACCCTGGTAACATGAGTTTGGCAGAAGAGGAGTTGGCTAAATCAGACAAATTTTATGACATTATTCTTTACCTCATCGTTCCCCTGCAATTCACGGCACTTTATTTCTTTCTACGAAATATTAATGACCCTTTGCTCCAATGGCATGATATCATGGGCCGCATTGGGGTAATGGGTTTACTCTGTGGCGTATTTGGCATCAATGTCGGGCATGAACTGGGACATCGTGTGAATATTTTTGAACAGTTTCTTGCAAAAAGTTTATTGCTCACTTCTCTCTATATGCATTTCTTCATTGAGCATAATAAAGGTCATCATAAACGAGTCGCCACCCCTGAAGATCCAAGCAGTGCCCGGTATGGGGAATGGATCTTTGCCTTCTATTTCCGTTCTGTTATCTTTAGTTATCTCAGTGCATGGAATATGGCCAGGAGCGATGTAAAGAAAAAAGACAAACCCGTACTCTCCTTACAAAATGAAATGATACAGTTTCATTTGATCGAGATCGCTTTTCTCGCGCTCATCTTGCTGGTTTTTGGTTGGTTGGCGACAATTTATTTTTTGATAGCGGCAGTCATCGGTTTCTTGTTATTGGAGACTGTGAACTATATCGAGCATTACGGTTTGCAAAGAAAATCCACCGGTGAAGGCAAATATGAACGGGCGTTGCCTTCACATAGCTGGAACAGTGATCACGTGATCGGGAGATTATTTTTGTTTGAGCTGAGCCGGCACAGTGACCATCATTATCTTGCCAGTCGCAAATACCAGGTACTTCGTCATCATGATGATTCACCGCAGATGCCAACGGGGTATCCTGGCATGATGTTGCTTTCCTTAATTCCACCACTTTGGTTTTGGGTGATGAATAAAAGGATAAAACAACAATCCTGAGTTTTTAGGAATAAAAAACCTGAACCCAAAATAAAGATCATTAGTAAAGCTGCCAATGCTGCTTGAAAAGCTGAGCCCTTTTGAGCTCCGGTCACTATTCGTTCCTGAATTATACCCGGTTGTTCTTGTTCGTTGATAGTTCGGGGGAAGCAACATCGTTAAACCCGGCTTCAAGAAAAACCCTTTCTGTTACAATGAAATGCCAGGTGTAGAGTTAGTCCGACAGCAAACCTTTTTTCGGTACATAAAATTTCCCAAAGAAAATGTGAAGCAACATTACTCTGTCTTCATTTTTAAAAATAAAGTCTTTAATGTTTCATTTGTCTCAACACCGCTCTTGTTGAACAATTCATTTGCTTTTGTATAAGCAATTCTTTTTTCAAGATCTGGATGGCTGCTGATCCATTCTGCCTGTTGAGCACCTGCTGTTTCTGTTTCTTTTTTCAATAACTCAAACAACCCGACAAAACCATTGCAGTCGATCTTTCTT
>DASTIZ010000390.1:0-3532 GCA_035717045.1 Chitinophagaceae bacterium | reverse complement strand
GTGAACCTTGCAATTGAAGTTGTGCAAGTCGAATTCTTTCATTTTGCAATATCTTTCTGTTCCGGTACACACCCGGCATACTAAAAGTTTGCTGGACACCTAAAACCACAGGTTCGTAGGGACTTGCTTCTCCAAACACCTGTGGGTTTTCAATACTTCCCGCGCCTTTAAGTAACTGTTGTTGGCGTTGTACAGAGAGACTGGCGGTCGCTAGATTTCGCTGATTATTAAAAGCCAGCTGTATGGCATCGTCTTTTGTGATAAGCCGCTGAGCTTTGCCAGACTGATAAAGGATAACTAAGAAAATTAAGCCAAGATATCGTGACATATAAATGATTTCTATTGGACAAAGGAGTTTTGTTCCCTACTGAGGGATGCCTTTACTAACAGAAATCTAAATCTGGAACGATTGTATTAGAATCCGAAGGTCTTGTATGGTCGCCGGGGGACGCCATCGGACGAAGTCTGGGAAAATCGATTGGCGAAGTGCCGGAAGCGAAAAAAGTTCAGAGGAGACTACAACAAATGGTATGATGGAATTTAAATGGAGAGCTTCGATGCTGCGGCTGATGGACTTTTCTACTTTTTGTAATTCAACTATTGAGTGAGAGCAACAATTACCTTTTTTTTCTTCCCTGGGACTATCGTGGTGACTGCCGGAATGGTCATGTGTATGCTCGTTCTGACCTTTATGCTTATGAGCTTTAGTGGCAGGACCATTATGATGATGAAATTCATGAAACAGGTCACTAAATGAACATGCAAAGCCCACCACCGTGCTCATGCTGAATGCAATGAGTAGAAGTAAGGCCTTAAAAGATGCTGCTTTTATGACGTTCATGGTGCAAAAATAAAATTTTTGTTCTTCAATCGCCAGTCTAATATTTTGTTGCTTATTTAATCAATTATACATTATTTGGTTTTGTCTAACCATGCCTGCAGATCCTTTATCTCTTTTTGCTGCGAGGCAATGATATTATTTGCCATTGCTTTAATCTTTTCCTCATGACCTGATGCTAAATAAGCCTTTGACATATCAATGGCGCTTTGATGGTGCGGTATCATCATCTGAGCAAATTGCTTATCAATAGATCCTGCATGATCCATATCCATTTTCATACTGTTAATAATATTGAGGGCTTTTTTGTGGTATGTATCGCCCCCACCATGCGGTGTATGGCCGGACAAAAACGTATTGAACTCTGCAACTTCCTTTTGCTGATCTTCCATCATTTTCCTGGCCATTTGTTTAATCTGTTCATCGGAACCCTTAGCAACCTCGATTTGTGCCATTTCTATTGCTCCCAGATGGTGGGCTTTCATCATATTGACGAAATCATTGTCAGGATTTCCTGAGGATTGAATTGACTTCATATTATCCATCATGCTCTGCATTATGGACATCATAGATTTGCCGGCCATGCCGGACGTGTCAATAGATTGCTCCGTATGGGGTGAATCGGGTTGGTGAGCGGAAGCTGAACTCGTGGTGGTTGACTCATTATCACCGCTATCGTTACAAGCGATTATTGCCGTTAACAGACCTGTTATCAGTATGATCTTTTTCATAACGTTTGATTTGAAGTTATTTACCATAGACGTTGTTCATTTACTCACAACAATCCTTTTTGCCTATTTTTACAAGAGTGTTATAACCATTATTCCACTCATAGCAATCATTAAAGCATCTTCAATAATCGTTACAGTACTCATCGGCAGATTAAATATTGCTCCCAGGCAAGCACACCTGATCTTCCTTTTTTGCAGCACTGTCTGCAAAACACCAATCAGGCTAATGCTCATTACTACAAAGGTGGCACTATTAGTTAACAATGGATTAGCTCGCAAAAGAAAGGCCAGACCCAGACCAAGTTCAATAAATGCATAAACATAGCCCCAACTTTTCCATTTTTTTGCCACAATATCATATGCAGCATAGCTGTCAGCAAAACCACGGAGATCCAGTAGCTTGAAAAACGAAAAGCTAAGAAAGAACCCTGCCATGAAGTTTTGCATCCAGATTTCCAGGTTAAAACTTCCCCTGGCTGCCTCAACTAAGAAAGATATCCCGGTAACGTATGCCCCGATTATGAGGATCGGTTTATAGATTGTAAACCATGAAGCAACCTGCTCTTTTTCTACCATTGTATGGCCCGTTCCGTTGCCGGATTCAGTAATCTTATAATTACCTGCTTTTGAAACTGCGGATTGCAGTATTTGTGCAGGAATATGTTTCATCATACTAATGGTAGCCTGTGGGGTATTTAATTGAACTTCTGCCTCCGTGATGTCTCCTATTTTCAAAAGCTCATTCTTCACCTTTGCGACACAATTACCACAGGTCATTCCGCTGATATTATATGTATGTCTCATTCTTTTAAATTTATAATTCAAAGCTATTCCAGGTTAAGGCCAGGACTGTTACACAATTGTTGAAATGATTTACAGAATTTTGAAATTTGCTATTCTTAATGACGGTGAACATGGTCCATATGAGATATATTCTTTTCAGCGACCGTATTCCTGTCAATTATTTCAAAGTTTGCCATCATTCCAGCTTCGTGATGTTCCAAAATGTGACAATGATACATCCACATGCCTACCCGGTGATCTGGCATCCAGGCGATTTTAATCTTACTTCCTGGCGTCAAATTGTAAGTGTCTTTCCAGGCTCTGTACTCAGGAGCCTTTCCATTCTCTTCAATCACCTGGAAAAAATCACCGTGTAAATGAAAAGGATGATCCATCAGACTTGTATTGCTTACTTCCCAAACTTGTAATTCTCCCGCCTTTACTGGTTTGTCATCCAGGTGAATTTTATTATTTATAAAAAAACTCATTCCGTTTTTGAGACTTGGACCTACTGAAAATTTAATTTTCCTTGCCACCGGGGCGTCTTGTTGCGTAAGGGGTTCGATCGTTCTGAGTCTTTCAGGAATGTTCGCTATGGAACTGCGCTTTTTACCCACCTGAACGGTTGCAAATGCCTGTCGTTTTGACCTAAGAAAAGTCATTCGGTTGTAAGCCAATGATTCAATTAGAAAATTCTCTCCTTCATTGAAAGGCCCGGCCACGATATCAAACCTTTCACCTGGTGTTATTAAAACTTTAGTTACAGTTCTCGGTTGTTCCAACAGTCCGCCGTCAGTTCCAATTATTTGAAAGGGTCTGCCATCCATGTAGAGGTAGAAATACCTTGCACTTGATGAATTGATAATCCTCCATCTTTCCTTTTGTCCGGCGTGAACATTTATTACTGGATTCTCTTTTCCATTTATCAACAACGTATTTCCTTGTCGGCCATCATGTCTTTCCTTAATGCGTGGAAAAAACCAGCCTGGTTTAGTAAACATGTTCTTTACATCCAGCTTCATGTCATCGATCATGAAAATCCGTTCGTAGTCTGTTATTACTGATTCCGCAGGATCTTCAACGATCAAAGCCCCATACATTCCCCTCTCCATTTGAACAGTCTCATTTACGTGGGAATGAAACCAAAATGTTCCCGCATCAGGCAATTGAAAACGGTATT
>DASTIZ010000389.1:0-6730 GCA_035717045.1 Chitinophagaceae bacterium | reverse complement strand
CATACCTACAGCAACTGGAATTACTTGCTTTCTTCTCAGGATATCCGTTACTGTACGCCCTTATCGCCGCATTTAAGAATCCGAAAGACCCTCCATCAAAATTTATAAACATAGCTTTCCGCCTGTTGCCTATTGCATATGCTGTCGTAGGGACGTTACATATTGGTTATGTTTTAAAAAAATTCTACCCGGATTATTCATTTGACCGCATCACATCAGAGATTCAAATCCCTTTCTTTGTTATTTGGGCAATCTCATCGCTCATATTTTACATACCCGTGCTTAGCAAAAAACCAATCATAAGCCTCGTACACAGTCTTGTATTTTTTTATCTGCTTGTAAAAAATTTCTATACTCAACTCACCGCTCCGGCAACCGACAAGACCGTGCTGAAAAATCATATGAATGTCTACATAGACAGCATTCTTCTAAACACAACAACACTTGTTAGTCTGCTGATCATTTACTACGCTGTCAGGTTCTTAAGAAGAAAAACCGGCCCCGTACGCTGATCATGTGCCATGATAAGATCATATAAAACAGTTCAATAACCTGATCAAGATTCCCGCTCTGTTGATAAACCTCAACGCCGGTTTTGACGATTGTCATGCAAAAGCCATTCAGCCTGAAATACGTTTGTGGTGTTCATTTATAGATTGTTCACACAAAAAAAAGTTTATGAAACTGTTAAATAACAAGACACTGTTGGTGCTCATGATTGTTGCCAGCTTTTATGGTTATATGATTAGTTGTACCCGTAACGACTCATTACTTGTTCCGCTGGAATTATCAAAACCGTTTACTCCATCCAGAGGGACGAATGTTCATCTTCCCGGCAATATGACAGCAGGAAATGCGAATGAATGGAAAATGGATAAATCACACTCCAGCGTGCTTTGGAGCACAACTTATGTGGGTGCGGCCGGTCTGCTAACCGGGAGATTTAATCAATTTGGTATGCACGATGTAACAACTGCTAAGATGACATCTTATTTTACCAATTCCCAGCCGCTCAAGGACTCGTCATGGGCCTTTTATGAAAACGACCCGGCTAAAACTTATTTCAACGGCTATGTGCAGATCAACACTTCGAATACCGGTGAACCTGGCCGTGACGCTGGTTGTAATGTTGGTGGAATGAATACGGTTGCGATCAGAACGGGTTATCAAAATCTTTCTGATACTAACCTGGCTAAGATCAAAACCACGAAAGTTGAATTCGACCCCGCCAGCAACGGGTATATTGTAACATTTGATTTTACCTGGCACAACAAATGGAACACGACTCCTAATCCCACCCCGATCGCTCCGATTACAAAATCACTAGTCGGAAAACTCAGTTATGTTCCCCGGAAAACAGTAGCCGCTGCAACACCTTATGACGTGTTCGGTCTGCAATTAAAATTCAGCTTCAATGCCCGCGACTTTGGAATTACCAGTACCAGCATTTCAGACATCATCGACATTGAATGCAACATGAATTTTAATAATAAGTAATCTAAATAAATCAAAGATCATGAAAAGTATTTTCAAATATACAACCGGAATTATGCTCCTTGCGGTAGTTGCCTTGTCCAGTTGCTATAAGGACATCATCGTGCCAGAATTGGGATCAGGGCCGGATGACCTTCCACCAAAATCGGTAAGCTTCCAGGCCGAGTTGGCCCCGATGTTCAACAGTAGCTGTGCACTCGCGGGTTGCCATGTCTCCGGAGCTCATGCTCCTTACCTGACCACTACATCGGCCTTTGCAGAAATTTTGAATGGCGGTTTTGTAAACCTCGCCAACCCTAAAGAGAGCAAGCTTTATACAATGATTACCGGGGAAATGGCTCAATATATGCCCGCCCCCATTAAAGAGAATACGCAAAAGGTATATGACTGGATCAGGAATGGTGCCCCGAACAATTAATAGACTTTAAAAATTATTAGAATGAAATTAAAATTATATAAATCGCGAATTCTCTTAATGTTAACGGCACTAATAATGGTTGGGCTGTTAACACCAGTTGCAAACCTGACTGCACAGGACGATTCCGTGGCAACCAGTGAGGACGCTCCTGTAGTCAAAAAACCCAAGCCGGTAAAAAATACCTTCCAGAGCGTTTGGATCATCGACAACCAGACCGTGATGGTGCCGATCAAGAAAACATTCGAAATGGATATTATGCACAGGTTTGGTACTATAAACAAGGGATATGAGGATTTCTTTGGATTCTTTGCTCCTTCTAATATCCGCCTGGGCTTCAGCTATGTACCCGTTGATAAGTTGAATGTCGGCATCGGGGTTACAAAAACTACGGCAGCGGTAATTCCCCAATCTTCAATATCATCTGTTTCCGGACCGCTTTGGGATGCCAGCCTGAAATATTCCATTATCACACAAACGAAAAACAAATATCCCGTTAGTGTTAGTTATTATGTCAATGCGGCCTATAATACCAAGAAAGACCCAAACAAAGATGTCTACCGCAATTACAGCGACCGCCTTTCCTATTTTCATCAATTATTAATTGCTAGAAAGGTTACTGAAAAGCTTTCGGTACAGCTGGCGCCAAGTATTTCACACCAGAATGTGGTAAATGGTTATTATGTCAAAATGAATGACTCGACCCTTAAGATCACACCTGATATGAATTTTGCCCACTTTGCCGTTGCTGTATCGGCAAGATACAAAATGACCGATGTCACATCCATCATGGTAAATTATGACCAGCCGATAACTAATCATGCACAAAATAATCCAAACCCCAATCTCTCATTTGGATTGGAATTTAATACCAGTAGTCACTCGTTCCAGTTGTTCTTTACCAATTATTTCTACCTGACGCCGCAAACCAATAATCTATATAACCGGAATTCACCTTTTGGTTATACTCAAGAATATTATACCAAGGATCCGGCTGGTGGTGAACCGATCCTGAACGAAAGGGAATACAAGGGAGGTAGATTTCTCATCGGCTTTAATATCACAAGGCTATGGAACTATTGAGTTCTGTTGGGTAAATGGAACACCTATAATGGATAAAACCCTGATTGTTTAATCAGGGTTTTTCGCATAAAAAATCATCTCCTTACATGAGCTTTCGAAAATTGTAATTTTAGCCAACACAGATTCTTTATGATAAGAATAATACCAGCTGACCGCATGAAATGGTCGTTTTATATTGTTCATTTCTTAGCGCTTTTATCCGCCTGCGACTCTCGCCAGGAACAGCCTAAAGTCAACACCGGCGAGGAAAAGAAAGTACCGGCACCGTTCATTAAACCGCCGGCAAGCTCCTCCGACACCCTGACCATAGATTCGAAAGCTGCCATTTTTTATTACCCGGATTCTCTTCAGCTCCAGAAAATGAGGGCGGGTTCAGACACGGCTAAGTTTGACGCAGCGATGCATGAATATTTTTACCTGTTTAAATTTTTACACGCCAGCCTAAAAGAATCCTGGCCGCATATACCGATCATTGATGCCCGCAATGTGAGGTATCTTGTTTTTAAGAAGAAAGACGGTAGCAGTGAGGTTATTGACCTGGATAAAAAACCTGATCCTTATGGATTATTGATATTCGATCCGCAAAAAAGCCCGGTTCAGCCCGACCTATCGAATGCAGGAAGTGAAATTGGCTTTTATTTCAACGGGTAACCCACTGAAACGCAACCGGTAACCCCACAATCAAGGTCAGTTAATTATGTGATCAAAATCATACTGAAAAAGTAGCATCATCAATGACTGCCTCCCCGTTTCGTGATATTTTTACATCAGAAAGTTCTTTAAATGTGATCGTGAGTTGTTAATAGAGGAATTCATTATCCCGAAATCATCAATTGTTCATCTCAAAAATAATTTTATGAAAGCGATTTTAGTCATTGCTATTTTAACTGGCATTCTGGGCGCAGGCTTTACTTATAACACTTTTCAGGAGCAAAAACCGTGGCCAGTACCTGACAATTATAAGAATATGAAAAACCCTGTGAAGTCTGACGCTACATCCATTGCAACCGGAAAAGAACTATGGGTACAGCATTGCAAATCATGTCATGGAACAAAGGGATTAGGCGATGGACCAAAGGCTGCACAATTGAAAACAGAACCCGGAGACTTCTCAAAAGCAGATGTTCAAGCTCAAACTGATGGTGCACTTTTCTATAAAACATCTGAAGGAAGGGATGATATGCCTGGTTTTAAAAAGAAAATACCTGATGCAGAAGAAAGATGGAGTGTTGTTAATTACATGAGAAGTTTTAAAAAATAATTATAGTCCTCAGATTCTTATAAATCGCTCCTTTTCATCGGAGCGATTTTTTTTGTTGATTGATACCAGATAAATGTCTCCTTTTAGTTTGATTATAATCATGGCTTATTATGACTGATATAGTCTTTGCCAATTAAAGACGACGGTATCTTAGAGTCGTTTATTAAAATAAAAATTCTGAAATGACATCAAATCAAAAAAATAATTCAAGGAGAAAATTTTTGTGGGGAGGGTTGGGAATTGTTTCAGCGATTTCCCTGCTAAAATTCATTTCCCCAAAAAAACAAAGATCAGCCGAGACCGCCAAAATGCTAACGGAAGATGGAAGGCTGGTGGAAGTTGATATGGACAAAATTAAGAGAACGGGAAATAAAATATCCGATAAAGAAGTGATAACCTGGGTAAAAAACAAACCAACGATTCAATAATCAATTATGGAAAAAAAAGAAACATCCAGAAGGGATTTTTTGGTAACAGGTCTGCTGGCAAGTGTCGCGGCTGCAGGTTGTTCCGATAAGAGTCCTTTTACCCCGGAGGCTGATCAACAGGTTGAGCCATCCGGTGAAAAAGTAAAACTGCTTTCAGCTGACGGCGAGGTGATCGAAGTGGACAAAGCATTTTTAAAACCGGTTCCCGAAGTACAACATATATCCAATACTGAAGCAAGAAAAGGCAGTCCGGGACAAAAATTCGTGATGGTGATCGACTTGTCACGTTGCAAAAATTTGAAGAAATGCCAGGAGGCTTGCAACCATGCACACCAGATTCACCCGGGTCAAAATTGGATCAAAGTACATCCGATGCAGGATGCTGATCACTCCGCTCCTTACTGGCAACCAACAACATGCATGCATTGTGATGAGCCACCTTGTGTGAAAGTTTGCCCGGTTGATGCCACATTCAAAAGGCAGGATGGCATTGTCTTAATAGATAGCGATCGCTGTGTCGGTTGCCGTTTTTGTATGGCTGCATGCCCTTATTCAACAAGAGTGTTCAATTGGGAAAAACCAGAATTACCTGCTGAAGTGGAAGAAAGACATTACTCGTGCGAAACAAGTATCCCCCAAAAAAAGGGTACGGTAGGCAAATGCGATTTCTGCGCCGATATGACAAGAAAAGGAGAATTACCGCACTGTGTATCTGCTTGTCCAAACGGTGTATTCTTTTTTGGAGATATTTATGAAGACTCCGTAACTAATGGTACTGAAACTTTCCGTTTTAGTGAATTTATAAGGGACAAAGCAGGCTATAGATTGATGGAAGATCTCGGAACTAAACCCAGCGTTTACTATCTGCCTCCGGTAAACAGAAATTTCAAATTTGAAGATGGGCTGAAAACCGAGCAAGAAGCAAAAGATAAATCTAAATCATAAAAAAAATTATTGTGGAAAATCAAAACACACTTGCTAAAGATAAGATCATTAGTGACCTGTTGCCACAGCAATTTGGGCTCAGGGGAAAAATATGGACAGGGGTACTGATCATGTTTTGCATTGTAGGAGCCTATGCTTATTTTCTCCAGTTAAAAAAAGGGTTGGTAGTAACGAATATGGGGGATTATGCCTCCTGGGGAATTTACATCTCCAACTTTGTGTTCTTTGTAGCCATCAGCCTCGTGGGATCTTTGATCACTGCTATTTTTCGGCTGACTGATGTAAAATGGCGTACGCCATTGACAAGAATTTCTGAAATGATTGCAGTATCAGCAATTACATTTGCTTCCCTGATAATCATTGTCGATATGGGACGACCTGAGCGGCTTGTTAACCTATTTACACACGGCCGTCTTCAATCTCCCATTATGTGGGATGTGATAGTGATTGGAACTTATTTCTGCATCAGTCTTTTTTTATTATACATCACGTTGCTCCCGGATATTAGAATTATGATCATGGCGAAAGAAAAACTAGGCAAACCGTTCGCAAAACTATATAAATGGCTTGGTTCATATTGGAAAGGAACAGAAGCCCAGGAAAAAATAAGGAACAGGTCCATTACCATACTTTGTATTACTATTATCCCGGTGGCATTTTGTATCCACACCGTCACCTCCTGGTTATTTGCAACAACTTACAGGCCCGGATGGGATAGTACAAACTTTGGCGCTTACTTTGTTTCAGGTGCATTTTTAGTTGGTGCAGGTGGTGTCGTGGTAGCCATGTATGTTTTTCGCAAAGCTTACAAGTTAGAACAATATATTACAGATATGCATTTTGATAAAATGGGAAAGATATTGGTGTTATTGGCTCTTTTATATCTCTATTTTAATGTGAATGAATACTTGATTCCAGCGTTCAAAATGAAAAAACCAGAAGAAGCTCACTTAACTGAATTGTTTTCCGGTGAATTTGCTCTGCTATTCTGGTTCGCGATCTTTGTTGGTATGATCATTCCCATCATCATTGTGCTGTTTAAGAAAGGAAGAAAACCTTTACCTATGTTTATTGCCGGAGTAATGGTGGTTGTTGGTGCATGGT
>DASTIZ010000388.1:0-3837 GCA_035717045.1 Chitinophagaceae bacterium | reverse complement strand
GCATTACGGGCTGATTGAATATGAATTTTACACTGTATTGTTTGGAGTGAGCCGTGCGTTAGGCGTTCTCGCCAGCCTTATTTGGGACAGGGCACTTCAGATGCCGCTCGAAAGGCCCAAGTCGGTTACAACAGAGCAGGTAAAGAGATGGTTGAAGGGAGAAGATGAAATTTGGGGTGAATAAGTATATTTGCCGCCCGAGGGGGGATTAGCTATGAGGGTACTCTTGGTGAGGGAGTGATTAGAAATCTTATCGCCGATATGTTTTGGGTTTTACGCTTTCCCACTCACTCTCTACTGTTGGATTATATTGAAATCAAGACCGCGTTTTTCCCTATTTTTTTCTTTGGACTTCTACTTAATTGTCTTTTTTACGGATGGCTTATTGAAAGAATTGTTTTCCTTTTGAAGCGAAATTGAAGGCTTGTCCCAACAGATATTTGCCTTATGAAACCAAAGCACAGTAATTAATTTTCTTTAAGTAGGCCGCCTCTGTAATTTGATGGCTTTCCTATACTGATTTCTCTCCCGCTTATATTTCCCGGCCTGCTCTTTCGTAAGCACCTTACACGCCATTGAGATCCCGCCATTCGTCCAGCACTGAAAGGGAATCATTGTGCTGAACTGCTTTCTGCCTTCAGGCGTTTCGACCATGGCCATTATCCTGTCAATAAAATGCTTTACGACCACGCCTTCCCTGGTATGTTGTTGGGATTCCGGCGTCCAGTAAGATTTAAAATAATAAACCGAATCATCCGTGTATTCTATCATATATGTAGTGCCATCGAAGCCCCTATGCCAGCCCTCAATCTCATGCTCATCAGGGATATTTTTAATTTTTGAGTCTTCTATCAAGCTATCAATCTTCGAACCCGATGCGTTTAAAGAATAGAATTGTTTAAATATTCTACCAGTTGCTGGTTCATTATATGGAGTGATCTCTTCCGTCCAACGGATCAGGTTAGCCGTAACATCGTTACCATTTTTACAAACATCTATTACGTGTGTATCGGACCACAACCTGAAGTGGTGGTTGCACGTATCGTGTAAAACCTCTGGCAATCCTAACTTCCAGCACAATTCCTGTTGATAGGTATACATATACGTCGTGTCTCTCTGGGCACCTTTGGGAATGTGCACCAGCCGCTGAGCTGTAGATTCAGTGATCATGAAAAAAACCAAAAAGGCAAAAAGTGTAATACGTCGAACGTTTCGCATTGATCAAAAATTAGTGGAATTTCACGTCTTCTGCAAACGACAAAAAGAATAAATTAGCGGGTAATGAAATATTGGAAATGGATCTGGTTAACGCTAGCTATTGTAAGCTTATCTTTCGCAGCCTGGGGTATTGCGACACCATACACAATGAAAGCATCAGATCCGTTACAAAAAATCGTCATCATTACTGGGCTTGAAGTGTTAAGCGGAGTCTTCGGAATCTTTTCTTTGTTCAGGTTTGTGAAGCTGGTGAAGGCACACAAAAGGCAACGCACTATTGTAAACAATTTTCTGAAGGATTAGGCTTCTGCGTGAGCCAAACGATGCATAAGTGTGTAAAAAAATAGCCCTTTGGTCTTCCCAGAAGGCTTATTCTTAAGATAAATACCAATTGTAAGTCCGGTGTTGCAATGAACTTTTGATTTGTTCCACCAGGGCATAGGCACTAACTGACCGCTCCAGAAAACTGTCGATATAAGTACTCTTGTTGGCGTTTGTCAACAGGTTATACAATCGCCATAGATTGATCTCACCGGTTTCCATCTTACAAAATGAACTGTCCTTGTAATAGTCAGTAACCACTGTATTAATCTGGGCATCCCCAAACCGAAGAGGGCTGATTTCCTGTTGCATTGCCCTGGGAACGTGAGGATACATCCGACATCTCCCAATTAGTGTGGCAAATTGATGCTCGCTTAATGAATAATTAGTTAGTTGTTGCAAATGATGCAACTGGTGAACGGCATTATAGGATTCAATTAAAGATCTGATGCACGCCTTCAGTTGGCCTACATTCCTAACCGTTAGGTCACCCACGAATCCGTCTGACCAAACACACAAATTGGTGCACACCTTGTTTTGAAAGCCTATGAAAACCTTGAAATGCTCATCATTGCCTTTCCTGCCATACAAATTATCCTGATTATATGCTTTCACCCCTCCAATGGTTAGACTCATAGGGGTTGCCATCAATTTCAGACCCGATAGTCGGAATTTCAATGACAAAAGCCATCCTCTCATAATAGAGTGTTTTTTCATGCTCTTCTAAGTTGTTTGCAGCTTTATCTCTCGCTGATGGCACTCTCCCCTTGATGGGATGAGAAAGCCGAATAGAAGGGCTTAAAATGGCAACTATATACGTGTTGGGACAAGGGGGGGTGTTATCTACGCTTCACTATAATTATCAGATACACAAACGAAACAATGGAGATTATAACTCCAAAAATACCAAAGGCGTAATTGTAGTAGATAGAAGGAGTTCTTTCAGCAATCGAAACACCGCAACTTAGCCAGCCAATGGTTATGCCAATTAAAGTTGCAATTAATTTTAATGTATTCTGGGTTCGGGTTTCTTTCATCTCTCTTTCTTCTTTACAGCCTTTTCTTTAGGCTTGTCGGGATTGTTTACTGATACCTTTATAACGTCGGCAAAAGAGCCGTGTATCTTCAGCTTGGGGTCGTAGTTCTTTGCCCGTTGTTTCTTAGCTTTTGCCATTGGGAGTTCTTTTTGTTACCTCGTCAATCTTACTCATAAACTCCTTTACCTGTTCCTTGCGGTTGAACTGTTCATCGGACAGGTTGGGCTTGAAGTTGTTGACAGGTTGAGGTAGTGAATGTGTCGGGTAGACTAGTTTGGGTTTCTTTGCCATATTTAAAATCCTAAGGTTGGTTGAGACCTAATATTAGGCATCGGTATCACATTTATTTGCCCACGGCAAATTTACGAATATCCGCATCATCTGAATAAATGCAGTGCGCTCGGCGGGTTATTGCTATCGCCGCAATCATGCAATCAAATTTTATTTTATTCTTTGGTACAGCATGTGCATCTCTATACTCCTTTAATTCCGGCAATGTTAATGTTAGATTTATAAGTTCAGCGCATTTGTAGGCAGCTATGTTATCAAACGGTGCAATTTGAAACCTTTTATCTATCAATGCCATTATCTTTGGTTGATCTGCTGACGGCACAGGCGACAACAACTCCGCAAGCATAGGTGCTGGCATAAGAATCCTATAATCATGCTCTCTTAAAAAGTTAATGAAATTTCGAGCGATAGGAATTTTCTCGGCTTGCGATGGAATGGACTGGGATTTAATGCCCCAAATAAATATCTGGCTATCTATGCAAACAAGATTACTCATCCGCCTACTTTAAATAAGAATTTATGTCCATAAATATTATCCCAATACTTACCTAATGAACTCCTAAGTTCATCTAGCTTGATTTCTGCGGCTTTAATAGTCGCGTACCCCATATTCTCGGAACAGTAACGATGAGGCATGTGAAGGGAATACCTTTCAGCTTGATACCTCCACCTTAACCTGATTCTTCCATGGTTGTTTGCAATACTGATCTCTCCTTTTTGAGTTTTGATTTTTAGTCCCATTTTAGGCCCATTTTGGCCATTTGGGCAATGTGCGCCTATTACCTCACCTCTCCACAGCAAACCTGAATTTCCGCAGTTTCAGCTCTTTATTTTATATTTGCCGCCCGACGGGGGATTAGCTCAGTTGGCTAGAGCGCTTGCATGGCATGCAAGAGGCCACCGGTTCGAATCCGGTATTCTCCACAAATTGCAGGGACAGTCATAAGCTGTCCTTTTTTAGCATTTCACG
>DASTIZ010000387.1:0-12617 GCA_035717045.1 Chitinophagaceae bacterium | reverse complement strand
GGTCATGAAGATGCCGGTTCCTTTATCACTTGGGCTCAATGTAAGTGGAGTTACCTGTTCAATCTTCCAGCCTTCATCTGTATAGGTTTTTAGAGTTTTTAGAATATCCGATTCATTACTCTTGATGTTTTTCATGTTCATGCCGGTAAGACTGAACAGGTTTTCCATATCTCGTTCATCCTGGCTGCCATCTTCTTTGGTGATCACCATTTTTGAACGACCAAAACCACCACCAATGACTGATTCAATGGTTGTGATCTGCATATATTTCTTTGGCGTTTCTTTTGCGGCTGCATCTTGTGCGTTTGCCAGGCCAATAATTCCGGTTAGCATAACAAGTGTCAGGATCAATTTGTTCATAATAATTGTGTTGGGTTTAAAATTTCAAAATAAGTTGTTTTATCGCAACGGCCTTGCCAATACGACAACATTTTTAAAAGTTTCTTTTTTACCATTAAGATTAAAAAGCTCTGTAAATAAAATATAAGTACCCACCGGTAGTTTCAATCTCTTATCGTCCAATCCATCCCATACCCAGTAACCTTCTAAGCCAAGGGTGCCATTTTTTACAAGGTTGCGAACCGGTCTTCCATTGGCATCGTAGATTGTAATGTTGGCAATATAACCCGGCTCTGTTGTTTTGTATTGAATAGAGGCAATATCATCACGCCCATCATTGTCAGGTGAAAAAACTTTTGGATTCACGACTACCGTTGCATGAATACCCTGTAATATTTTGTATTGTGAATTCTTATAAGTTGGGGTGCCGTATCCGGCTGTTGATGCTGCAGAATGCCAGTTGCTTGCCTCCTGTGATGCTCCACCGGGGTCGATCCTTTCCAACGACACACCTTCGTCATCATCAATCAGGGCAAAGTGCCAATCGTCCTTGTAGCTTACTTCATCAACGACGGTTCCCTGGAAATTCAATAAGACAACTGTGCCTTCATCATCCGGAAAGGAGGGCAATGATGAAACCACAAACACATTATCAGGATTTTGAACCAAAAAATCCAGCGCAAGATTGATTGCATCTTCAGTTACTACGATATAATCACCAGGAAAAATATACCCGGGAACCGAAGAGATCAATTTCGTGGAACTGATAGCACCGCTGCTGTTGCGATTAGCAACGTATAATTTATTTGCATCAAAAACTTTATTGCTTCGATTATAAAACTCAACGTAATCACTTCCGTTTTTTGGATTAAAAAGAATTTCATTGATCACCATTTCGTCTCCTGCAGGGTCAACAGGCAACCCAATTTTTGCCTGATTTTTTGAACCCATGGAATTATTCCTGCAATCAGTAATGTTGGTTGCATGAATAGTATAAACTGTATTTGCCTGCATGGCAGATGCCAGTCTTAATTGCACTTTGTCAAATAAGGGAGATACAGAAGCTGCCGATTGAATGCTCAGTCCTCCATCGATCGAGTAGTTTCCAACCGTTGCACCTTTCAAACTGTCCACAGGCTCATCAAACACAACAACGATATTTACATTATCAATTGCATAAGCATTTTTTACAGATGGAAATTCCTGGTCATGATTCATCGCATCAACCGAATTTTTTATGCCGGGAGTTCCGCCTTTTGTATCGTTGCTGGCTTTCCAGTTGCTGATTGCGGCGCAAGGATTTTTTGTATCGATCATTTCCAGCGCCCACCCTCCATCACTCTTCACCACATTTTGATACCATGACGAAGTGTAACTAACTGCATGAATAGTTAACCCCGTGTTGGATCTTAAAAACAACAGGTCGCCATCATTATCAAGAGAAGGAAACCCAGTAACTGAAATCACCCTTCCAAAAGGCTGCATGGCAGCAACAGCGCTGCCGGTACAAACAATTACGAAGCTATCCGGCTGCAAAATAAAGTTGGGCATTGGCCCGCTTTGCCCGGTAGCATCACCAATTCTCCAGTTTTGTAAGTTGATCGGACTGGCAGAAACATTTTTTAATTCGATCCATTCGTTTGATGGCAAACTTACCTGGGGAGACGGGTCAGCCATTATTTCATCGATCACAACATCATAACGGTTCTGCGCCAAGGAATAAAGTGGAAGCAACAGCAGGACAAGGAGTGGCTTTCTCAAAAGCATTTTTCAAATTAATGAATCCGTCTCAAATAAACGTTAGTAGCTTAATTAATTCATTTATTATTTGGGATGAAAAATATGCAGGCTTATCTTTGTCCAAAGGACTCCTTTGGAGCCACTCGTTATGCAAATGAAGAAACATACAAAACGCACAAAAAAACATTCCTGAGGAAGGTTTACAGCGTTAAGTATGTTGTCACATAAAAAGCTTGAAGCCTTCCAGAACCGGGAGGCTTTATTTTTTTTAACCTCACCCCCAAACCCCTCTCCGAGGGAGAGGGGTAAAATAAAGTAAAAATGAAAGTTGCCGTGGTCGGCGCCACCGGGTTGGTTGGTACCAAAATGTTACAGGTTCTTGGAGAAAGAGATTTCCCCGTTACGGAATTAGTTCCGGTTGCATCAGAAAGAAGCGTAGGCAAAGAAGTTGAGTTCAAAGGAAAAAAGTATAAGGTAGTCAGCATGGCGGATGGTGTTGCAGCCAAACCGGCTGTTGCCATTTTTTCTTGCGGCGGCAGCACGTCATTGGAATGGGCGCCAAAATTTGCGGAAGCGGGTATCACTGTTATTGATAATTCAAGTGCATGGAGAATGGACCCCACAAAGCCCCTCATTGTTCCAGAGATCAACGCTGATGTGTTGACAAAAAATGATAAGATCATTGCCAACCCGAATTGTTCGACTATCCAAATGGTTGTTGCTTTAAATCCTTTACATAAAAAATACAAAGCAAAAAGAATTGTCGTAAGCACCTATCAAAGCGTAACAGGTACGGGTAAAAAAGCTGTTGACCAAATGATGGGTGAAAGAGATAAAGCGGTAAAAGGTGCCAATGGCGAATACCCGATGGCCTATAAATACCAGATTGATCTGAATGTCATTCCCCAGATCGATGTGTTTCTGGATAACGGATATACAAAAGAAGAGATGAAGATGGTGAATGAGACGAAGAAGATCATGAGAGATGATTCGATTCGTGTTACCTCAACCACGGTTCGAATACCGGTAATGGGTGGGCACAGTGAAGCAGTGAATATTGAGTTTGAAAAAGATTATGATCTTACTGAAGTAAAATCATTGTTACAATCCGCACCGGGAGTCGTGGTAGTTGATGATCCTACAACACAACAATACCCGATGCCAATGGATGCGCATGAAAAAGATGAAGTGTTTGTAGGTCGTTTGCGTCGTGACGAAACGCAGCCAAATACTTTGAACATGTGGGTGGTAAGCGACAATTTGCGTAAAGGAGCGGCGACGAATGCCATTCAGATAGCTGAGTATTTACTTGCGAAAAATTTATTGGGCTGAATTGAGATACATTCAAATGAGTTCATCCCAATAAATTTTGAAGCAAGCCCCTCGAAGCAAGAGCTTGCTTGCGCGAAAAGAGGCCCCTTTTTCAAAATGAAAAACGGCTCGCGAGGGAAACGCGGGGCTTGCTTCGCCCGGCAAATGATCGATAAATGAATTCTCCGCGGGGGCTCGCAAGGGAAAAAAACAATTTTCAAAAGGAATTAAACGATATGTATAGATGGAATTTGATAGTGAGGACTTGTAAATTTATTTATGCGGCAGTGCGGCTATTTCTACATGATGACCAACGCCTACAATACTGCGTTATACTGCGGAGCAACGACTGATTTGTATAAAAGAGTCATGGAGCATAAGAACGGTGTTTTCAAAAACAGTTTCACCCTAAAATATAATATTAATAAACTTGTTTACTTCGAATCATTTAGTCTTGCCGGAGATGCGTTCAAAAGGGAAAAGCAAGTGAAAGCAGGTTCACGAGAAAAAAAGATTGAATTGATTATGAGAATAAATCCGAAGTGGCAGGATATGTTCAATTTATTAAAAATTCACCAAGGCGAAGAGTTAATTCGTATCAAAAAGTTTTTAAGGTAGCGGGGGATTGCTTCGCCCCGGAAGATGCTGACTATTGAAAGCATCTGCCGGGGCTCGCAAGTTATTTTCGTCTCTTTTTCTTATATGGAAAGTTCTCACCAAAATCATTGGTGATCCACTCCACGATAACATTTGGTTGTACCTCGTAATCTGTTGAACGCTTATAATTATCATTCCAAAGCGTTTGATTATCACTTAGCAAATTACAGGTGGCATAAATATCAAATGTTTTACCGACTGAACCTGGAACAGGAACTTTGGAGCCAACCTTTGTACTGTAGATGACTTGTTTGGCTACACCAACACCATATGATGCTTCATCACTCATATATCGCTGCTTACGGATGTTCATCCTGATCACGGCATCAACACCCAATAATTTTGCTAATTCATTGTCATCTTTTTTCCAGCTATCACGAACCGAGATGTTATTCTGCTCCAGCATCTTTTGCGTTGTATTGATATCCTGGAAGTTTACAGTTGTTATGTACTTTCTTGTATTGGCATGTCTTAATATGCTATTCATTAATGCATATTGAAAGTCGATGCTTTCTCTTTCTTCAGCTCCGGCAATAGCTTCCGGTGACATATTCTTTGGCTGTTTACCGGTAAAAGTTACTTCAGCCGGCAGAATGGCAACCACTTTGTGATCTTCTGTCTTCTCAGAAAAATTGCCCGCGGTATAATACCGGTTGCTGCAGGAGAACAAGAAGAGAACGAATGATACAGTTAACAGAGAGAGTAGATGTTTTTTCATAACGGTCGGGTTTAGATACAAGATACAACAACGATAATACCCGTCTAAGTAGTATCAGTTCGTTTAACTTTTCTATTTGTTGAATAAAAGTTAATGAGAAGAAATACGAAGAAGAATTACCTGATGAACTTATAAACCTTTACATAATCAACTTCCAACGTGGCAGGAAACACCGCATCATCAACTCCCTGTGCACCGCCCCAATTACCTCCAACAGCAACATTCATGAGTATATGAAATCGTTTATCAAACGGCCAGTAATCAGGGCCGGCACCCTGGTTCATGAATTCAAATATTTTTTCGTCATCTATATAACCCCGAATGCCATAAGAGGCCCAATCAATTCTATAACGATGGAATTCATCACTGGCTGTATTCACGATCTTATTACCGCTTTTTTGTGTCCCGAGCAAATGATTAAATGCCTTCGTATGAATAGTAATATGCACACGGTTTTGATCATAACCGACATGTTCCATGATGTCGATCTCGCCGCTATTCGGCCAATTTCCATAAACCCAGTCTGTCGGCAACATCCATAAGGCGGGCCATGTGCCACGACCTTTGGGAAGTTTGGCACTTATCTCGAATCTGCCATATAACCAATCCCCTTTATTTTTTGTGATCATTCTTGCCGAGGTATAATCTTTTCCGGAAAAAATTTCTTTTCTGGCGGTGATCTTTAATATTCCGCCGGTGATATTTGCATTTAACCCATCCGTATAATATTGAAGTTCATTATTCCCCCATCCGTTTCCACCTATATCATATCCCCATTTTGCCGCATCCGGTAAGCCATCACTGGAAAATTCATCTGACCATACCGGAGTGCTTTCGAAACTCCATTCATGAGCTGTTGGATTGGGCGGCGGAGGAGGATTACCACCGCCTGGACTGCTTTTATTGCTGCATGAGAATAAAAGATAAGCAAACAATAAGTAGAGGCCTCTGTTTATCCATTTACTCATTTGTCTAAATTACTTAATATGATCTAATAACGCCAGCTTGTAAGATCAGCACCCTGTGGCGCCCGGCTTTTTACTTCTTCGGCCCATTTTGGAACAAACAATTGATGATAACGCAAACGACTTATCCAAATCGGGTTGCTATGATCTCCATTCCAGCAATGCTCAGCGCGGTCGCCATAATCAACTTCACAATTGCATGTTGGATTTTCCAATTTTTTGATCATCTCTTCTGCGGTATAAACGGCATTGTTCAAATAGTAGTTGTCCATATCGCCGACATAAATATGAATTTTACCCGCCAGTATAGGACCGATTTTGGGCCAATCACGTTGTATGATATGAACTAGATCATAATTTTCCTTCCAATATGCTGCCACGCGTTTATTTATTTTCCCCGTGTATTTGTCAAAGATCCTTTCCGGATAACCATCGTTACCAACCGGTGAGTACACGGCTTCCCAGATATCCCATTGATCACCACTTCGGCTTTTTGTCCCAATGGCGAGCTCACGATGATTCATATCCCTGATCATTGCATTTACGTGACCTAAATAATTTCGATGACCGGGACGTAACGTTTTCCTGAAAGGCCCTTCACGATAATAGGCGTTACTATCATCATAAATATTGAATGAGGTATAATGCCTGAAATCGATCGGGTCAGGACAGGCTGCATAACAACCATTATACTGATCGGGGTAAAAAACCTGTGCTGCCAGCACTTCCCAGCCGCCGGTACTGCCGCCATACATAAATCTTGCCCACCCCTGGCCGATACCGCGAAAACGTTTTTCAATTTCCGGAATGAGTTCATAAGTTATAGCATCGCCATAAGGACCCAGGTTTGCTGAGTTCACGGCATAGGAATCATCATAGTAAGGGTTGGCATGCTGGATCTCGATCGCAATCACTCTTGGAAAGTTTGGTCCGGTCCATAGTTTATAGAAGTTATAAGCTTCCTGCTGGACAGTTTTGTTGTATCCAATTATATTGAACCTTGTATTCGTATCGGGTTTCAAGTTCTCATCAGGTGGCGTTGTTCTCCATCCACCAAAATCAGAGGGAAAATGACCGTGAAAAATTGCTAATGGATATTTTACATTCGGATGTGTGTCCCAGCCCTCCGGCAATAGGATATGTGCACCCAGGTACATCGGTCTTCCCCAAAATTCAGTCAGCAGTTTGCTCTGAATTTTTATATGCTTAACGTATTTCGTGTCTTCAGGTTCTTTTATCGGTGGAATGATCTTAGTCAGCACCACATCGTGGACAATCTTTGTTTTTGGATTAAAATTTATTTTTATAGGCACTGAATAAAAATTTCCCGGCGCCGAATTCCAGTGTTGACCCTCACCGCGGTCCATTGGCAGTTTCACAATATGCCCGTCTTTGCGATGAAAAGTTTCATAAACATGGAATACTGCCTGGATATTATACGCTCCGGCTGGTACGTCAGAAATTTTTTCGATCGGGTACCCAAATGCATTTAGTGAGATCATTTTTGTTGTTCCCGGCCGCCAGCCATCGACATCAATCCCGAAAATTTGCTGGGTTGTCGGCGCATCGTTTATTTGATGCCTGGGTTCACCCGAAAAATTTTTTGAGAACATCAGCAACAGTCTTCCATCAACCGGCTTTTTACTTATTGTATCAGGAAGTCTTACGGAAATGTTTTGGGAAAAAGAAAGAATTGAAAGCAAGCACGCAGTGATAAAAAAAATAATTCTTTTCATGACGAAAATTTAATTTAGAGATTCGTTAATAAATTCAAGCAGCGGTTGCAACGCTTCAAATGCGCTGGTTGTCTTCTTTAACAGATTTCCTGATGTCAGATCCGAATCTTTCAAAGGGGCCAGTGCAACAAAACTTTTCATTTTGAGATATTCTGCTGCGGGGTTGTCGGCTTCATACCCTTTGGGTACCCGGGTAAGAACATATTCGGGATCATGAGAAAGGCCTTTATAAACTGACTTAAATTTTTTGGAACTGATGATTTTTTTGAATGCATCAAAATTATAATCGATTTCCTGTCTTACCTTGTTCAATTCCGGTGGCATGGGCATCCATAATCCTCCGCCAACAAAAGATTGTCCCGGCTCACAATGAAAATAATACCCGCCGAATAACGACTTTTTGCCGCCACGGTTTATATAGGCACCCATATTGGTCTTGTAAGGTGATTTATCCTTTGAAAAACGGATATCACGATTGATGCGGAACATGCAATCTTTCGCACTGAGCGATTTTATGGTTGTATCGCTTTTGCTGTGTTTATCTATTACAGATTGAATAAAGACGGTGAAATCACTTTTCGCGGCTTCATATTCCCTTCTATGGTCATCAAACCAGGGCTTGTTATTGTTCTTCTTTAAGTCTTTTAAAAACCGAAGGGTCGACAAGTGAAGCATAAACCAGGATTAATAGATTAAAAGTATTTTATAAGGAAATAAATTTAATGAACTATAGTAATACCAAACATATTTAATTAATGAAGATCCTCGTACCACAACACGGAAATTACTTTGCGCTTTGTGTGATCCTTCATGCTCTTCGTGTCCGGGGAAAAATTTGGAACACAAAACCACAAAGAACTACGAAGAGCTCTATGAATTAATAAATGAGGGATAATAAATTCTAATTAAAACGGTTCCTTACCGCTTTCCTTCCGTTTTCAATTAAAATATTGATTTCTTTTGTTAATACTTTTCTTACCCTTGGTTGAACATTTCCATCACTGATCGAAACAGTTCTTTGCCAGTCAATGTCCGTAAGTCTTTGCCGGTTTAGATTTTCAATAACGATACTATAGAATGCTCTGAAATATTCATTCAAATTTCCCACCTCCATTTCGGCCAGGGTTCGGTCGAGTTTATCGCTTTCAATCTGCGCATCATGGTCCATGCGGAAACCTATTGTATTGAGATCAGGGGTTGCCGTATCAAAAATATGGATCGGAAAATTTTCTACTATTCCTCCATCAACGAATACATCTAACCCTTGTTTTTGTTTTGGATGATAAACAACTCTTCCATTGCTGTCAATAAAAACCGGTTCAAAATAAAGGGGGATACTTATGGAGATCCTTACTGCGTCAAGAACCTTCATATTGGGATAAGTCTCCCGGCAGAAGATCACGGGTTTTTGTTTGGTAAGGGAAGTCCCGGTGACATAAAGGTCATTAAGCCCTTTCTCATAAAGTTCTTTAAAGGTAATGTCAGCGTTTCCCGTTTTTTCCGCAATGATTTTTCCCAACCACTTTTCGGCCTTCTTTCCTTTGTACCAGCCAAAATACTTTTTTATCCTGTTTATACCACCAATAAAGAAAAAGCCACCATCATTTAATTTTTTAAATTTTGTTTTTGTAATAAGACCTTCGATATCCCGTCCCGAATACCCCAGTGAAAGCATCATGGCAACGACGGCTCCCGACGATGTGCCTCCAACCTTTTCAATATTTCCCATCATGTTCTTCGCCTCCAATTCCTGTATTGCTCCACAATAGGCAATGCCCCTGATCCCGGCACCTTCGAATACAAGGTTTTTTATTTCGGGCCTGGTTTGTGCCTCAACTATCCGTGTGGAAAGCAGGATTATAAAAATGAATAGGAATTTTTTCATGGACGAGGTTTCAAGGTATTGAAATTAGCATCCTGCTTTGAAAAAGACAGGAATAAGACGAAATATTATTGAGCCCTTAGCTGGGTTGGGGTATCATTTTTAAGAATTCTGCTTCTGAAATAATTTTGATGCTGTTGATCTTCTTCGCTTTTTCCAATTTACTTCCTGCATCTTCGCCAACAACGAGATAGTTCAATTTACTGCTGACACCACCGAGTACCTGCCCACCATTTGCCTCAACCATACTTTCCGCCTCACTTCTTTTCAATGTAGGTAAGGTACCTGTAAATAAAAACGACTGGCCGGCCAGGTTGCCGCCGGTGGCATATTCTTTCTTATCATTTTTCAGTTTCAATCCAAGCTTTTCCAGTTGCTGGACCATTTTGATATTATCCTTGTTGCGGAAGAAATGATAGATACTGCCACCCACTTTAGGCCCGATATCTTCAAGATTTTGAAGATCCTCGAGAGAATAATTTTGAAAATCGAGTAAATGTTTCACTGATCTTGCCAGTGTTTTTGCGGTCGTCTCCCCAACGAAGCGAATACCGAGAGCATAGATCAGCCTGTAAAGAGGTTGATTTTTTGAATTGCTTATTGCCGATTGCAAATTGTTTATTGATCTTTCACCAAAACCTTCCAATTCACCTATCTTTTTATAATCCAACTCATAAATGCCGGGAATATCTCTCAACAAACCCAGATCAAAGAATTTTCTCACATTGGCGTCTCCGAATCCACGGATATCCATGGCATCTTTACTGGTGAAGTGAATGATACGTTCAACGACCTGTGCCGGGCATTCAATGTTCACGCAACGCCAAACAGCTTCACCTTCCTCTTTGAATAATTTGCTTTTGCAAACAGGACAGCGATCCGGGAAAACAATTTTCTTTTGTTTACCATTTCTTACTTCAGGTAAAGATTTTACGATTTGCGGGATCACATCGCCCGCTCTTTCGATCAATACCTGGTCGCCAATGCGCAGATCTTTTTCGCGGATATAATCTTCGTTGTGGATAGAAATACTGCTGACTGTAACGCCGCCAATGCCAACAGGCTCCAACTTGGCAACAGGGGTAACGGCGCCGGTTCTGCCCACCTGGAACTCAACTCCCAACAATTTACTGGTGGCTTGTCTTGCTTTGAATTTGCATGCAATTGCCCAGCGGGGATGATGCGAGGTCATTCCCAGTTTATCCTGCAATACCACATCATTTACTTTGATCACCATGCCGTCAATTTCATATGGCAGGTTATCGCGCATCAGTTCATATTCACTGCAATGTTTTATCACGGCTTCAATTCCTTTCAGAACTTTCTTATCCTGTTGTGGGCTACGAAAACCGAGTTTCCATAATATTTCAAGTGAGCCGGAATGGGTATCCAATTCAGATGAAACTTTTTTGCCACGAAGAGTGGTGTGGTAGCTGATATTGTAAACAAAAGCTTCCAAACTTCGTTTGCCGACCTCTTTCGGATCTTTTATGCGTAAAGTTCCCGCTGCCGCATTTCGTGGATTTGCCAATGGAGGCAACCCCTGTTCCATCAATTGTTCATTATATTTTTTAAAATTGGATTTATTGATAAGCACCTCACCTCTTATTTCAACAGTTTCCAGGCCGTAATCGGAGAATTTGGCAGAAAGAGGAATACTTTTTATTTGTTTGATATTGGTAGTGATCTCATCTCCTTCCACACCATCGCCACGGGTAGCACCCCGAACCAGCAGGTCATTTTCATAAATAAGGGAGATGCTGGCGCCATCAAATTTTGGCTCTACACAATATTCAATCTTGCTTTCACCTGTCAACTCTCTTGCTTTCCTGTCGAAATCCTGGAGATCTTCGGTGTTGTATGAATTACTTAAAGAAAGCATTGGCACAAGATGCGGCACGGTTGGAAAATCTTTCGTCAATCCTTTGGCAACACGTTGGGTTGGCGAATCCGGTGTCACCAGCTTTGGATTTTCAGCTTCAATTTTCTCCAACTCCTTATAAAGCTGGTCATACTCAAAATCGGAAATCAGTGGGTCATTCAATATGTAATAGCGATGTTCATGGAACCGTAAGACATCGCGGAGTAATTCGATTTCCTTAGCACTGATCTCTTTTTTCTTGATCAACGCCGTTGTATCGCCCTGTAATTTTTTTGTTTGCTCTTTGCTATACATTTCGGGAAATTAAGATTGTAAAAATAAAAGTTTGAATCATTGAACGGATAAGAGCTCTTACTTTCAGTGTTTCTGTGGCTATTTATCTTGCTACTGATACACTGAGTCACAGAAAAATTAATTTTCAACACCAATGATTGGAATTTTGCGCATAGCTAATGCCAAAAACCTCAAATCAATGATTGTGTAATTTATACACAAATCCTATCTTTAGCGCTCCAAAACTTGCCGATGAAAAAAACAGCACTGCTTTTTTTTGTTTTCCTGTTTGCAAATCTTTGCCGGTCACAATTACTTACATGGACACCGGAATTTCCTAACGACAATGACAACGTCACGATCACCATGGATGCAACAAAAGGCAACCAGGGGTTATTAGGTTTTTCCGGGAATGTGTATGTACATATTGGCGTGATCACGAATCTAAGCACGGGTCCAACCAACTGGCGTTACTCAAAGTTTACATGGGGTTCAACTGAAGCCGCATCATTAGCGACACCTGCAGGAACAAATAAATGGTCGTATACCATAAATAATATAAGAACTTTTTTTGCTGTGCCTGCGGGTGAAACGATTCTTAAGATCGCCATCCTCTTCCGATCCGGTGGCTGCAGCACGGATTGCCTTGCACAAAGAAATGCTGATCAAAGTGACATGTATGTGCCGGTTTACGACGCCGGTCTGAATGTTCGTTTCAATGTTCCGCTTATGCAGCCTTTGTATAATCCGATTCCCGAACCGATCAATAAAATGGTTGGTGAAGTCATTGATATTACTGCAGTATCGGCGGGAGCTTCTACGATGAGGTTAAAGCTGAATGGCAATATCATTCAATCCGCCATTGGGGTTACATCAATCAGTGCCGGTCCGGTATTGACACAGGCCGGGAATCAGACACTGGTTGTGGAAGCCGAAATCGGACCCGTGATGAAAACTGAAACCATAAACTTTTTTGTAGCGAACGCACCGACAGTCGCGGCGTTGCCTGCTGGCGTGAGAGATGGTATTAATTATGAAGCGGGAAATACTTCAGTTGTGTTGGTTTTGTATGCACCTGGTAAAAATCGTGTGTCTGTGATCGGTACTTTTCCAG
>DASTIZ010000386.1:0-5592 GCA_035717045.1 Chitinophagaceae bacterium | reverse complement strand
TTAGAGGTGATCTTATAACATTCCCAGGTTCCTGCAGGGGTGGTTACTGATTCCTTACCCTCAACTTTTCTCTCCGTAATGTCAATCTCTACCGAAGATTTTATGCCACCCTGCGACTCAGCATCCATAGCAAGATGACCTTCTTTCAACTGATCGCCCACATTCATGTTTGCAGGATACTCAAGGTAAACATCGGACGCACTGGCGGAGCCGGTTTGCGTTTGTTGTTGCCCGGCCGGAATGAGAAATTTCATATCCATTTGCATTACGCCATTTACACATTGCACTTTATTGGTTGATTGCATTCCGCTTTTGCCTTTGGTATCGATAAATTCTGCTCTCACAGTTGCACTTGCCGAACTCCCGGTTTTTTTGGAATCTGAGATTTTATAAATCATTTTACCCGATTCTTTTCCTTTGTTATTTGAGATCGTCATCTCAATGGTCTTATCATTTTGAAAATAGTAATAATTGGAGCAGTCCTGGGCCAGAATGGCTCCGCCAAGAACTAGTGAGGTTAAGGTTACTAAGAATTTCATGATCCGGAGTTTTAGTCATGAAAGTTAAAGAGAAGATGAGAAACTTAGATAAAAAACCGGGAATGCCGTGGTTAAAACCATCATTATCCATATCCTGTTACCGGGTTGGATTGGCATTCAGAAAATAAAGCCCCGGACGTTGCAGACTATACGTTCTCACATCAGCGGCCCTGTTTATCGGGGGTTTTTGACCGGTAACCCGCTCCAGGTAAAGTTCTTCTTCAATCAAGGGAATCAACGATGTTTCACTTAAGTTATACCTATAAGTTGGGAATTTTTTCAAAATTCCAGGTGATACGGACTCATCGGGTCAGCCGCAATAAGAGAACTCACCGAGAGCAGATTAAAGCCTGTCAATTTATCCGGGTTTGTAAATGCCGAATGTGATCCACAAGTAAAAAAGTAAGGCGAATAAAACCAGTCTTATCAGCTCCCAAAAAATGGAATTCTTTTTTTTCCGCATCAATGCTGAAAAGCTATACAGGCTCCAAATGATAAATATTACTGAAACGACCTTCCATAAAAGTGAAAAAGAATCTTGCCGGAACAACAAGAAACATGCAGTTAAGAAAGTCAAAACGTATTGTACGATAATATAGCCCTTAAGCCATGGAGGAACAGCGTTTATGTTTTCTTCTTTTGCTACAACGGTTTTTTCACGGGAAGTGCCTCCCGGTTTCTGAAAAAAGGTTTTTAGTTTATTTAAAAAGCCTTTTTTGCTCCTGGTGTTTACTATAAGTTCTTTCCAATAATAAATATTCGCCCATATGGGATTTGTTGAGGTAAATGGTTGCGTCACTCCGAATACAACCGCTTCTTTTTCGGCCTGGAAAGTTCCAAATAATTTGTCCCATATAATCAAAGTATTGCCATAATTCTTGTTGATATAGATAGCGTTTGCGCCATGGTGAACTCTGTGATGAGAAGGTGTTACCAGGACATGTTCAAAAATACCCAGCTTGCCGATGAAACGGGTATGTAACCAAAACTGGTAAAATGTCTGTGTTGCAAATGCCAGGACCATTATAGCGGGGCTTACTCCCAAAAATGGAATTACGATATAAAATGCAAACATGGCAAATTTATGCAGCCAGGGCTGTCGCAGGCTTACTGACAAATTAAACTCACTGCTTTGATGATGCACGATGTGTACGGCCCATAAAACATTTACGGTATGGCTGAAGCGGTGAAACCAATAAAATATAAAATCACAAATCAAAACTACCGCGAGGAATGTCCAGATCGTGTCGGGAATTTTAAATAAAGAATATTTGTAAACCGATATAAATAGAAATGAAAATATTGTTTTAATCAGGGCCTCAATGATCTGCTGGCCGACACCCAAACTGATATTGGTGATCGTATCTTCAAATTTGTACACTTTTTTGTGGGTGATAGCATCGGCAACCATCTCAAATATGATGAAGAAAAGGAAAAGAGGGATGACATAAATGAGATATTGATTCATTTTTCAAAATAATAATAATAATAACTCCTGGTATTTAGTCGGTTTCTTCTCATCTTAAAATTATGAAATTGGGGGATAATATATAGAATTGCCATATATACCCGGGAGTAAAAGATATTTAGCAAGTGCATCGGTCAGTAAGGCGCTTTTTACTACTTAAGGTTTGAATCATGATCAACCTTTCGTATTCATGGCCCAAACATCCAACGGAAGAAAGAACAAATGATCCAGGCAAGAGTGTTTCAATCCTGGTTAAGAAATCGCAGGTTTATTCAATAAAATAAAAAAAGGAAAGGTTGATAATAACCTTTCCCGTTGTTGACCCATAAGGATTCGAACCTTAACAGACAGAACCAAAATCTGTAGTGCTACCGTTACACCATGGGTCAGCCTCACATCCGTTTCTGAATGGGGTGCAAAAATAAGCTTTGAAGGCTTTTGCGCCAAAGGTTTTTGGCCCCACAAGAGGGTTATGAACAGTATTTTTCGGGAAAATTTGTTTCTCTGCCGTCTCCTATCGTGGCCTTGCTGTTAAGAATAAACGGAAAGCGCAGTAAATGGGTAATCGTGACACCAACTCAGAGGTTATTAGTGAGGGTAACGGTTCTTGTTTCTTTTTCTTCCCGTTCCTTCAATTCTCTCAATTTATCAAGCGCTCCTGCCACCACATCGCACATGATTGTATATAAAGCACCGTGTTTTTGATTTTCATAAATGTATTCCAGCGCTTTGTTCTCATCAGGAATGATCATCACCGGTATATTTGCATTTACCTTTTCAATCCCTTCTCTTAACAAGCCGATGATCTCTTCAGCAGTTCTTCCCCGCAGATTTTTATCACAACGAATGATGATCTCGTCAAAATATTGAGCTGATATCTCTCCCAATTCACGAATATCTTCATCCCGCCTGTCACCTGTTCCACTGATAATGCCGACACGGATTGAATAATCGAGCTTGCTGATAAAGTCGCAAAGTAGTTTTAGGCCATGTGGATTGTGCGCAAAGTCTGCCAGTACCGTAAAGTTTTTGAAATGAAAGAAATTTAACCTGCCCGGTGTCAAACCAGCGCTCGGCACAAAGGTTTGCAAACCGCTCCTGATGTCCTCAATAGTAATGTCGCGAAAAATATAGGTAGATAAAACGGCCGATAAGCAATTTTGGATATTATGAATTGCTTTTCCTTCGAATGTCAACGGTATATTTTTTACATGAAGCACCCTTATTTTCCAGCTTCCTTTCATGAGGGTTACAAATCCATTCTCGAAAACGCAGGATAGGCCATTTTCAGCGGCATGTTCTTTAATTCTTGGATTGTTCTCATTCATACTAAAAAGCGCAACATTGCAGGCCAGATCGCTTTTCATTTTGTAAACAAAATCATCATCAGCATTTAGCACGGTATAGCCGTGTTTGAAGACCGTTTCCGGCAATACGGCCTTCACTTTAGCCATTTGCTCAACCGTATTAATCCCGCCAAGTCCGATATGATCCGCCGCCACATTGGTGACCACAGCTACCTCGCAATTCTGGAAAGCAAGTCCCGATTTCAAAATGCCACCCCTTGCACATTCAAGCACGGCAAAGTCAACTGTTGGATCCTTTAGAACAAATTGTGATGAAATCGGCCCGGTACAGTCGCCCCTCATCATTAACTGGTTTTGTATGTAAACACCATCACTGGTTGTATAGCCAACTTTTTTTCCCGCGCTTTTGGCAATATGGGCTGTTAATCTCGTGGTAGTCGTCTTGCCATTGGTCCCGGTAATTGCGATGATTGGTATTCTGCCTGCGCTTCCTTTTGGAAATAACATATCAACGACCGGCTCCGCAACATTTCTCGGAAGTCCATCGGCAGGTTCAATGTGCATTCTGAAACCGGGCGCGGCATTTACTTCCAACACGGCTCCGCCATTTTCAGAAACAGGAGTCCTGAGATCAGATGCCATTATATCGATGCCGCAAATATCAAGACCAACAATTCTTGCTATCCTTTCAAACATAAAGATATTCGCGGGATGCACTTCATCGGTAACATCACTGGAGGTACCGCCGGTAGACAAGTTCGCTGTTGACTTTAATAAAACTCTTCTTCCCTTTTCAGGAACCGTATCTAAAGTAAGACCTGCATCGTCGAGCATTTTCTGCGTGAATTGGTCAATGGTAATTTGCGTCAACACTTTTTCATGACCATAACCACGACGAGGGTCTTTATTGGTTTCATCGATCAGCCATTTGATATCGTGCACACCGTCACCAACCACCGAAGCCGGTGTTCGCAACGCCGCGCAAATAAATTTATAGTTGATTACCAGGCATCGAAAATCATAACCGGTGATAAATTTTTCTACGATCACACTTCGGCTATACTCCTGTGCAGCTGTAAACGCTTTTAATGCCTGTTCTAGCGACACAATATTTGTTGTATTGCCTTTGCCATGATTGCCATCGATAGGTTTTATCACCAGGGGAAAATCATATTTTTCAAGCGCCTCTCTCAATCCTTCTTCAGTTCTAACCACCGTGCCTTTTGGAACCGGTATTTCGGCTGCTTCCAAAAGCATTTTGGTTTCGTCTTTATTGCAGGCAATATCAACGGCAATATTCGAAGTGGTAGAAGCAATGGTTGCACGAATACGCTTTTGATTTACCCCGTACCCCAGCTGCACCAAACTTTGTTTATTCAGTCTTATATAAGGGATACCCCGTTTTGCGGCTTCTTCAACGATACAGGCAGTTGAAGGCCCCATCCTGGTGTCCTCCCGGATCACCCTCATATTATGAATATCTTCTGCCAGGTCATAATCTCTTCTCTCGATCAGGGCCTGTGCAATTCTTACAGACGCTTTCGCCGCATACACACCCGCATCTTCCTCTATATAACTGAAAACAACATAATATACACCGGGTTTCTCGCCTTCAGGTGTTCTTGTTCTCCCAAAGCCCGTGTCCATACCGGCCAGGGTTTGTATCTCCAACGCAATATGCTCAACAACATGACCCATCCACGTACCTTCTTCCACGCGATGAAAAAAACCACCGGGAACGCCTTCGCTGCAACGATGCTCATATAGAGTAGGGATCAGTTTTTCCAATCGTTCCCTGAATCCCGGGATCTTGTTCGTCGGCATGTTTTCTTTTTCTTCCAGGTCGATCTTCATCTGTATGAGCTTAGCTCTTCGTACACTCCAGTAATTAGGACCCTTCAGCACTTTAATGTCGAGTATTGTCATGCTTACAATGTTGAACCTGCCTGACTCCAGGCAGGCATTCAATATAGGTTTTTTTAATTATGTAGCCAACTGAAGTGCTACTATTGAGCTTCCGTTGCGACGCTCCGTTCAACGTTCAGTTTTCTACTGAGCTTCTTGAACCACGGAGGCAGGGAGACACAGAGAAACACCGAGTTTTCTCTGTGTACTTTGTGCGCCTTGTGCCTCCGTGGTTGAAGAACTGATAGAGCTTTTTTGTACATTTATACAAACAATCACAATGCCCAACAATAATCGCCGTGGGTTTTTAAAAAAGGTCGGCACTTTCTCCGCAACAGCTTTTCTTACTTCTATCACAAAGCCAATGTGGGCA
>DASTIZ010000385.1:0-5578 GCA_035717045.1 Chitinophagaceae bacterium | reverse complement strand
CCATGTAAAGAAATAGTAGGCTATTTTAAGCAATCTATATTTGATCGTTAATAATTTCCCATAAAAATATAATTCTTTGATAAACGCTTCCATCTTTAGCGTGTCATCCATCACAGTTGAGTTTATTCGTGACCGATATTCATCAAGGCTCACTTCACTGGTTTTTTTATAATGAAGAATATTGCTTTCTGTTTCGTCATCTTTTATTTGCGCAAACTCCGGTTTAATGGATTGGACTGAAAACAAAAGGGAAAGAACATTTGAGATCATCAGAATGGCGGCAAAGATCCAGCTATGCTGAATCGTTACGATAACCTTCCCAATCAACGTAACACTAAGAGTAAGAAAAACCGAATTCACAACGAGCATGATCCTGGCTTTCCGGTCGGCATCTCCGATCAACCTTACATAATTGCTGGAGGTTTCTTTTAGAATGACTTCAGTTTTTATTCTTTTCTTTTTTTCCTCTTTTTCCTCTTTCATGCTGATCCTGTTTTCAAATATTCCATGGCCCTAACATACAAAATTCAGTCCAACTATGTTCAAACTCGTAATAATACCTTGACTTATTGTTCCTTACAGCTCTGCCGCGTGTTCATAGAATGGGTCTTTTCATTTTTGGGAAACCGGTTCAACGTTTTCAAATCACGTTATACTTCACTTATTGTAGTTTATTTTCCGGACTATCCTTAATTTTAGTATGCACGATTTCTATGAAAATTCTTACCTGCATATTCCTCCTTTTACCTGTTTTCATCCATGCGCAGCCAAGGCAGGATAACTTTTACAGGATCGACAATAGTGTGGCATCGATTCCCTTTGGGAAAGCAGATACCCTGGCAAAACAGCTGGCAGCTCTTGGTAAAACTGATCGTGAAAAAGTACGGGCGATCTTTCGGTGGATCACGGACCACATTGATTACAACGTCAGGATTTACAAACGGGGTAACCCAACGGGCTCGTTATTTTATGAAGAGCCGGATGACAGCAATGCGGCTTTGCCACCTCTTAACGAACGGGTAGCCGCAAAAGTTTTATACAAGAAAGTTGCTTTCTGTGACGGGTATGCAAGATTGTTTAAAACCCTGTGTGACCATGCCGGTATTCAAAGTGAGATCATCTTTGGCTATGCAAGAACGAACATGAACAGGAAATTTGGCGTAAATCATACGTGGAACGCGGTTTACATTGATAGTTCATGGCATTTGCTGGATGTGACCTGGGCAAGCGGATTTGTTACTTTTTCCAATCAATACGTAAAACAGTATAACGATTTTTATTTTCTTACGCCGCCCGATCAGTTCATTCGTGATCACTATCCGGAAGATCTTCAATGGACACTGCTGTCCGATCCACCTGAATACCGTGAGTTTGCTCAAAGCCCGTTCCGGTATTCCGGGTTCCTTAAAGCGGGTGTTACCAGTCATTTCCCTGCCAAAGGAGTGATCGAAACGACGGTAGGAGATACAATTCTCATTGAGCTCAAAACAAAAAAAGAACTTACAAATTTTTATGTTTCAGGGTCGCCACTGTTTGATACAACCTCAGCGGCTATAAAACCGGTATGGGATAATGAAAAATTTTGCTTCAGATATACGATTACTCCGGATACGGGAGAGTGGCTTTATGTTTATTGTAATGAAGAATTGGCGCTAAGGTACCGGCTGAATGTAAAAAAACCGGTGGCGTTAACATCGTCCAAACCTGGTGGGTAACATCATAGAATTATGTGAAATTGCCCGCGGCTCAATTTTTCAAATTGCAGGACGTATTTGCGGATAGCCGAGCTGGAACTTGGCCCACGATTTAAATCGTGGGCGTTGATAAATCGCGGACGGTTTACACCCTGTGCGGGATAAACCGTGAAGTGAATTTTTAAAAATGATCAGCTACCTCTTTGAGATCCCGTATTTTGCTGTTTACTTACAAAGGATGAGTTCTGCGGCTTTTGGATGAACTTGGAACCTTGCGCATTAGAATTTTGATTTTTCTTCTTGTCGCCCTTCTTTTTGCCTTTGTTCTGATTGAGTAATGACATAAGAAAAGATTTTTTGTAAATATAATTATTTCTGTTTTTTGGTTACCTAACCATCTTATAAAACTTCTCTATTTCGGTGATCTCTGTTGAAGTAAGAACTTCGTTGTTATTGTATTTTGTTTTGAGGAATAATACTCTTTTGTGCAGGGGATATTTATCCAACACGGCAGTGATCATGAGTTCCAGGTTCTGATCTTTTTTGTACAGGGGAGCCGGCTCAGGTTTGGACGATTTATACCGCGTTGGCTTTTTCAGTATGATCGCTTCCAAAGTGGAGAGCTTACCCGTAGGGATCGTTTTTACTTTTTGCGCCATTTGATACAAGCTTTCCAACTGTTTTTTACTCAGCCCTCCGCGATTCAAGTACTGTTGATGAAGACTTTTAACAAAGCCTGAATCCGGGAATGCGGTTTCCGTTTGTTCAAGAATATCTCTGATAACATCTACTTCGTGCATAATTAATACTAAAAATAGGAAAACCTAAATAGACTAATCTAATTGCGGTTTTCGACTTTTTCAATCCCTCCTGCGTGCCGGGCAGGAAACCAGCCGTATGCGTCCCATTCGTCCACTTCGTTATCTTTGCCACCCAATGACAGATCCGAATGAAAACTAAAAAAGAATTGGCTATGTCTGAAGAACGCAGCTTGAATTTCCTGGAAGAAATAATTGAAGAAGATCTCAGGTCTGGTAAACATAAACAGATCATTACCCGTTTTCCGCCGGAGCCAAACGGTTATCTGCACATCGGGCATGCATCAAGCATCTGCTTAAATTTCGGGTTGACAAAAAAATATCCCGGTTACACCAATCTTCGTTTTGATGATACAAATCCTGTAACCGAGGAAGTGGAATATGTGGACAGTATTAAAGATGATGTTCACTGGTTGGGTTTCGAATGGAAACATGAATTATATGCCAGCGATTATTTTGACCAGTTGTATGAATTTGCGGTGAAGCTCATCAAAAAAGGTTTGGCTTACGTGGATGATAGTACGAGTGAAGAGATGGCGGCAATGAAAGGCACGCCAACAGATCCCGGCAAGAACAGTAAATATCGTGACAGGACCGTGGACGAAAATTTGGACTTGTTTGAAAGAATGAAAGCAGGCGAATTTGAAGATGGCACAAGAACATTGCGTGCAAAGATCGATATGGCGCATATCAATATGCTGATGCGTGACCCGGTGCTCTATCGCATCAAGCATGCCCATCATCATCGGACGGGTGACAAATGGTGCATTTACCCCATGTACGATATGGCGCACGGCCAGAGTGATTCCGTTGAACACATCACTCATTCAATCTGTACGCTCGAATTTGTTCCCCACCGGGAATTGTATGATTGGCTTATTGAAAAATTAGAGATATACCCCTCACGCCAATACGAGTTTGCCAGGCGTAATATCAACTACACGGTTACCAGCAAGCGAAAGCTCCTGCAGTTAGTGAATGAAAAATATGTGACGGGTTGGGATGATCCGCGAATGCCCACGATTAGCGGTCTGCGCCGGCGTGGTTATACGCCTGAGAGTATCCGTGAGTTTTGCGACCGGATCGGTATTGCAAAAAGAGAGAATATTGTCGACGTGGGTTTGCTTGAGTTTTGCGCTCGTGAACATTTAAATAAAATAGCGTTGAGACGAATGGTGGTGTTTGATCCCATTAAGCTTGTGATCACAAATTATGCTAAACCAGCAGAAAAACTGGAGACAGACAACAACCCGGAAGATCCAAAAGGAGGATCAAGAGAAATTTCATTCAGTAGAGAAATTTATATCGAGCGGGAGGATTTCATGGAAAACCCTCCAAAGAAATATTTTCGCTTGGCTCCCGGGCAAATGGTAAGATTGAAGAGTGCGTATATAATCAAATGTGAGGATGTGATCAAAGATGAAAAGGGAAATGTAATCGAACTGCAATGCACTTACATACCTGAAAGCAGGAGTGGCAACGATACATCCGGTATCAATGTAAAAGGCACCCTCCATTGGGTAAATGTTGCCGATGCTATTAAAGTGGAAGTAAGGGAATATGACCGGTTATTCCGGGTCGAGGATCCATCAAGTGAAGAAGGGGATTTCAAAGATTATGTCAATCCGGATTCATTGAAAGTTGTAACAGGTTTTGCAGAGCCGGCCTTAAAGAATGCCCGGTTTGACGACAGATTCCAGTTCCTGAGAAAGGGTTATTATTGTCTGGATAGAGATTCGTCTGAAGAAGGAATGATCTTTAACAGGACCGTTACATTAAAAGACGGATGGAAGAAATAAAATTCAACATTGTCCCCTGAGTGAAAACTTTCACATGGGCCGGGTTATTTCACCTTTACTTTCGTTGGCATTTTGATCGTCATTACCGGATGATTAATGAATATATTTGATTGGACATGCCCATTTGATATTGGTTTGAAATCCGGTCTGGCTGAAAACTCTTCAATTTCCGGGAGCCTCGTAATAATACCGGGCATGATCATGCCTGGCGCGAGTCGGGTCTTTACCTGATTGGGCGTAAGAAAAAATGCTTAGCCGTTAATTCTGACCGCACAGGGAGCTGATTTTCTTTGCTCATCAATAATCATATTCCGCCGTGACATAAGTCAGCTCCATCTTTTGGGTCAAAAGATAGATTTGATGAAAAGTTTGTATGAGCTACGTTAATATATTAAAAGCAGGTACTGATCATACAATTTGGTCAAAAGGCCTCGAGTTCTATAAAGATGAGTTTGATATCATGGAAAAAAGGCTACTGGCCGTCTCATCCAAAAATACTTCCGAGGAAGCCAGAAAAGGTGTTGAGCATTTTCAAAACCAGTTTTTGATACAGGAAAAGAATATTAGCGATCTGAAGCATGAGGTAAGGAACTATGTGAAGGGGTTAAGCAATGATGCGAAAGATCATGATGGCCACGTGGATGACAGGTACCTGCAGCAGACCATCAGCTTGCGGGATCGCTATGAACAACTGGAATTGATCATGAACAGCCTGCGACGTGAGTTCAATGAATTTTTGAGTAAGTGGATGTAATGATTTCTTTTTAATATTTTAGGGACGGATCAAACAGAAGATTGGTGCTGCTTGCCCTTCTTTGATGAAGTTACTTGTACTCTCCAAACACACCCCGTAACTCATCGGCAATTTCGCCAAGCGTTATTTTGTTTTCTACTGCTTCAATAACTGCAGGCATCAGGTTTTCACCACCAACCGCTTTATCATTTAATTGTTGAAGCAACTGGTCAACCTTGGGTTTGTCACGATCATTTCTTAATCTTTTCAACTTTTCGACTTGCAGACTCCTGATGCTATCGTCGATCCGGAGAATTGAAATGGGCGCTTCTTCTTCAGCCTGGAATTTATTCACGCCGACAATGATCTGCTCCTTGTTTTCTACTTTACGCTGGTACTCATAGGCGCTTCGCGCAATCTCATTTTGGATAAATCCTTCTTCAATTGCATTCACACTGCCGCCCATGACATCGATCTTACCAATCAGCTTCCAGGCAGCCGCTTCTACTTCATGGGTCAACGATTCAATGAAAT
>DASTIZ010000384.1:0-7965 GCA_035717045.1 Chitinophagaceae bacterium | reverse complement strand
GCCAAAGCGGAATCTGGTTTCCGTGAAATTGTATCCGGTCGTGTTGTAGTTGTCATCCATGAACCGGCTATCGAGGCTGAGGCGGTTCATTCCGCGAAAAGCATTTGGATTGTAATTGCCAAAAAAATTGATCTTATTTTTTCTCCAGTTAAAATTGAAACTATTCTGTGATTTAGGGTTAAAGTATATCGCATCACCCGGTTTGAATAGGCTCGTGGTGGCGCCAATCATGATGCTTCCGTTAAAACCGTTATTCTTCCCTTTCTTGGTTTTTATATTAATAACACCGGAATTGCCAGATGCATCAAATTTAGATGAAGGATTGGTCATGATCTCGATCTGGTCGAGTGCGGAAGCGGGCATATTTCTCAGAAGATTTGCCAGGTCCGTAGCAGATAAAAATGTTTGCTTCCCATCCATCATCACAATGACGCCCTGCTTGCCACGAAGATTGATGTTGCCATCATTGTCGACCGTAATTCCCGGCGATTTTTCCAAAATATCCAACGCCGTTGCCCCTGCGCTTGTAGGTGAAGACTCAACATTCACTACCGTTTTGTCGATCTTCGTTTCGATAAATGGTTTCTTAGCTGCCACAGTTACGCCTTCCAATGATTTAGAGTCCGGGCTGAGCCATATTACTTCTGCCTTTACCGCTATCGTATCGGGCGTAATTTCAAATTGTTCAAATCGTCTTTGAAAGCCGGCTGAGGTGACAGATAATAAATATTTTCCTTCCGCGAGTTTGTCAAATTCATATTTTCCTTCTTTATCGGTCATAGCAACTTTTACCAACGAGGAGTCCTTTACCCTTAATAACGAGACACTCGCCGCCTGCAATGGTTTGTGTGATTCATCAGTTATACTACCTGAGAGTTTCCCGGTATTATTTTGAGAGTAAGTAATGACAGAGAACAACAATCCTGTCAGAACAGTAAAAAGATTTCTCATCGTTGGCTATACTTTGGTTTGTCAATTGCGATCAGGTAAAGATGATTCCAATTGTATCAAACCAAAAATGATTTATGATAGAATTCGTACTTCGCGGGTTGAAGGGCAAATTAGCACGTACCTATACACAAGCGGTAATAATCTTATTTAGTTATACTTATTTGTGAAAAAGTGTTAAAAGAAAAGCCCCTTTTTATGTGAAGAGGCTTTATTCATGAGACTAAAACTGACTGCTTGTATTTTTCTGGCTATACTTTAGTCACTATTATGGTTTATTAGAATCACCGGTCTTTACACGGCTGCTTTCTTCACTGGCTCCTCCGGTTTTTCTTTTTTGTGTATTATTTATTTTTCCTTTTGCAAAACGATAAGTCAGACCAATTGCCATTTGTCTTGAGTCACGTTGCTGTTGGAAAGCAGCATCGATATTGCTGTACTGGATATGACCCTTGATCTTTTGTGTAAAGAAGACATCGCGGCCAGATAACCGCAAAGTCCCTTTTCCTTTAAAGATCTGTTTGCTAATACCCAAATTCACCAGGCCAAAACTCCTGATCCTGAAAACGCCCTCAACCCCGCCTGAATGGAAATAGCCACTTGCTTCAGCATTCCATGTTTTTCCGAATTTGAATTGATTGGAAATATTTCCCTGGAGAGTGGTAGCCCCCACTCTTACGAAATCACCATTCACGATCCCTTCGTACTGATTATTGTAAAGATTTGCCCACAAGTTGCCGCTCCACCACTTTTTAATTTGCCCGCCTGCGCTTACCGATATTCCAAATTGACGTTGCCTGGCGATATTCTGTCTCTTTACATATGTCTCATTCCTGTCCGTATTTTGTTCAAGCACTTCATTGATGATATCTGTGGTGTTTGTATAATTCAACGTGGTATTCAAAAATCCTTTGAAGCTATGCGTGAGCTCAATATTATGAGCAAACTGTGGCTTCAGGTTTGGGTTCCCTTGTTCAAAAGTGTATCTATCAAGGAAGAGTATGAATGGATTCAGATCTTCGTAGTCCGGTCTGTTGATCCTGCGACCATAATTCAGCACAAAACTATTTTTATCGCTTGGTTTAAATTGGATGAATGCAGTTGGGAATAGTTGAGTGTAATGACGATCAAAACGTTCGCCAGTCGTGACCTGGTTTCCGTCAGCATTTGTGTTTTCAACTCTTAAACCAAATTGACCATACCATTTTTTGGAAAACGGCCTGCTATAGTTCACATAGGCAGCATTCACATTTTCATTATAAATAAAATGATTGCTACGACCGTTATCACGAACTCTCATTCCATAATTTAAACTATCATAGATCGCGTTGTTGTTTGTTTCGACAAAACTTGTTTTAAGACCGGCTTCGAATTTTGCTCCTTTCTTTAATGGTTTTGTGTAATCAATCCTTGCGGTATATATATTTATATCCTGGGGAAGACTGCCCAATAAGGTATCAGCTTTTACGGTAGGAACTCCCAAGGCATCGTAATAGGCATTTACAAGATCCTGTGTGTTTGTGCTATGATAGGTCAGGTAATCCAGATCTGCCGTCAACTCCTGCCCTGCCGTATCAATTAATTGGCGGAAATTTATGTTGGTACTGAAATTTTTCCATTTGCGATCATTACTCGTGTTGGCAATTGTCTTGCTTAATAAAACCCTACCCGGGTCCGAAATCAAAACGTCGCTTTGATTTCCGAATGTTCCCGGGTTATAATACCCTGTAAATACAGCCCCCAGCGTTGTTGTTTTATTCGCGAAATAATCAAATCCTACTTTCGCATTATAGGATTTACCTCCTTCTCTTATCCTGGATATCTGATCAAAATGAGACTTGATATCTTTCGTTGAATGCTCAATGAATTTTCTTTGTATACTAAGATCCTGCCAGTTCTTACGATTGCTATAACCCAGCGTTGTAAAAAGGTTCACTTTGTTTTTCCGGTAATTAAAATTGAAAGATTCACTCACTTTCGGATACCGGCCCTGGCTCCATGTAGATGACAAACTTCCGCTGTAGCCAAATTGTTTTGTTTTTTTGGTTTTAATATTGATGACACCAGCATTACCCGCAGCCTCATATTTTGCGGGCGGGTTGGTCAATATTTCAATTTGCTCTAATTGGCTGCTGCTAAGATTGCGGAGATAATTGGCAAGATCAGTACCACCCAGGTAGGTTGGCCTTCCATCAATATAAACTTGCACACCCTGTTTTCCTTTTAAACTTATGTTGCCGTCCTTGTCAACAGAAATGCCCGGAGATTTTTCCAGTACTTCCAATGCTGACGTACCTACGTTAGTAACCGCTGCGTCCACATTCACGACCATCCTGTCAATCTTCTGTTCGATCAATGGTTTTTTTGATGTGACTGTCACACCTGCCAGGTTTTTGGCAACGGGAACAAGTTCAACTGTCTTTAATGTAATCGTTGTGCCGGATGAGTCCATCGCAAATGGCTCAGAAAAGCCTTTTGCATGCCCAACTGCTGTAATGGCAACGATATATTTGCCTTCGTTTACATTTTCAAAAACAAAATAGCCGTCTCTATTTGCTGAGGTAATTTTCGCAACAGAGGAATCTTTGGCCTTTAGCAGGGTTATCGTAGCTGCTTCAATGGTTTTGGTATTGCCATCAATTACCTGCCCGGAAACCTTTCCATTCTTTGTCTGTGCATTACCAACTACAGAAAAGATCATAAGAAGGGTTAGCAGGGTTAAATACTTTTTCATTTGTTAACTTTATAGATTGTATTCGCTCTTAAACAAGTTATAACTAAGACGGATAATGTCAGTGTCGGGTTACAATTGATCCAAAAAAAATTTCAACTCGATCAGAATAAAGATGGTGACTTGTTGTTCCCGTTACTTACGAGGTCACTGATTGCCTGTACCAATACGGCTTTGTTCATCGCTTGAACTACTTGCTCTTCTTTTTGGTGCTCCATTTATCTTGCCTTTGCTGAAACGATAGGTGAAACCAAGATTCACGACACGGCTATCCCTGGTTTCACTGAACCGTGCATCAATATTGCTGTATTTGCTTACACCTCTGAATCCCTGCGTATAAAATATATCCCGGACGTTCAAACGAATCGTTGCTTTCTTTTGGAAGATCTCCTTACTAATTCCGGCGGATAACATACCCATTGATTTTCCTTCTATCACTCCTTCAATTCCGCCCGTCCTGTAAAAGCCACTTATTTCAGCGCTCCACGTTTTTGCAAAATTGAACTGCTGTGACCCGTTCAATTGAAGCGTCGTTGCTTTTACTGATATCATTGTATCATTCACCATTCCGTCGAACTTGTTATTAAATGCATTTACAAAAACATTGCTTCTCCACCATTTCGTAACCGGCACCGTTGTATTCACAGAAATACCATACTGACGTTGCTTTGCAATGTTCGCTGCTTTAATGTAAGTCTCGTTCCTGTCCTCATTCTGCTCGATCACCTGCTGAATTATATCGGTTGTATTTGTATAATTAAATGTAGTGGTCACCATTCCGTTAAAGCTGTGACTTAATTCAATATTATGGCTGAACTGGGGTCTCAAATTCGGATTTCCCTGCTGATAAGTATACCGGTCAAGAAAATTGATAAATGGGTTTAGTCGTTGATAATCCGGGCGGCGGATCCGCTTACCATAATTTAATACAAAACTGTTCTTATTATCAGCCTTGTATTGTAAGTATACGGTCGGGAACAGCTGCGTATAATGACGATCAAATTTTTCGCCGGTTGTGACCTGGTCACCTTTTGCATTTGTATTCTCCAACCTTAACCCGGCCTGCGCATTCCATTTCTTACTCAGCGGTCTGCTGAAGTTGATATAAGCTGCATTGATGTTTTCTTCGTAAATAAAATGGTTACTCCGATTAAAATCGTGGACTAGCTGGTTATTTAAAATGCTATCATATGCAGCATCGTTATCGGTTTTTACCAAACTGCTTTTTATGCCTGCCTCAAACCGTATGTCCTTTCCCAAATACTTTAAATAATCGATCTTGCCGCTATAGATCCTGATATCCTGGGGTAGCGCTCCTAATAAAGTATCTGCCTTGAACGTAGAATTTCCTGATGCATCAAAATAAGAATTGATAAGTGTTTGATCATTCTTAGAATTATATATTACAAAATCTACGTCGGCTGTCAGCTCAGAATTCGCGGTGTCAAGCATCCTGCGGAAATTCAGATTGGTGCTAAAATTCTTCCATACCTGATCATTACCGGAAAAAGCCCTCGTTTGACTGCTGGGATCACCAAATGCATCTGAAATATCTGTAATGTTACGATTGACAAACACACGGTCGCTCATGAAGCCATTGAATACAACTCCAAACGTTGTTTTCTTTGACGCGAAATAATCCAAACCGATTTTAGCACCATAATTCTGTGATTCATTTTGCATCCTGGCAACCTGGTCAAAATTAGAAACCAGCTCCTTTGTGCTCTTGTCTCTGAAGTTCCGCTCTATTTCAAGCACACCGAAACCCTGATTGTAGTTATGGCTGAGATTCGTAAAAAGATTTACTTTTTTATTACGATAGTTAAGATTCAATCCTTCGTTTGTCTTTGGATAACGACCCTGGCCATACCCAAGACTCAGCGATCCGTTATATCCCACCTGCCTGTTCTTTTTTGTTTTAATATTGATGACTCCGGAAGTACCTGATGCGTCAAATTTTGCAGGGGGGTTTGTCATGATCTCTATTTGTTCCAACTGGTTTGCATTTAAACCTCGCAAATAATTGGCAAGGTCAGTTCCTCCTAATTGTGATTCGCGGCCGTCAATTAAAACCACAATACCCTGCTTTCCTTTTAAACTGATATTTCCGTCCTTATCGACCGAAATACCGGGTGATTTTTCCAATACATCGAGCGCTGAACTTCCCACATTTGTTACAGCAGCTTCCACATTTACCAACATTCTGTCGATCTTTTGCTCAACTAATGGTTTGCGAGCAGTGACACTGACGTTCGCGAGTTCTTTTGAAACAGGTATAAGCTCGATCGTTTTTAAAGTAACGGACGTGTTTGTAGTACTGATCTCAAAAGATTCGGAGTAGCCTCCGGAATGACCAATGGCGGAAATCGCTACCAGATATTTTCCTTCAGCAACATCTTCAAACAAAAAGCTTCCCTCCTTATTGGCGACGGAGATCTTTGCCACCGACGAGTCTTTTGTCCTCAATAGTGTAATTGTAGCCGATTCAATTGTCCTGGTGTTCCCGTCAATTACCTTTCCTGAAACCTTTCCGGACGCGTTTTGAGCATAAGAAGCGGTCGATAAAGTAAAAACGGCTATTAAGGCAGTCAGTAACGTTCTCATTTTGAATTATTTAAGTTTGTCAGTACTCGTTGTTAATTATTACAGTTCAAAGATAGGTACTAGTTAATGCCAAGTACATTGTTTTAAAATAAACGGCCATATTTCATGACAAGTGGCCGATTCGAATGACGTCAATGTGACGCGGTCACTCCACGCCAGTTACCCGTATCCCGGCTTTTGGTACCAGTGGTACTAATGACCAATGAGTGGCATTTTAATAGTACTATTTAGTTCTCCACAAACCTAAACCACATTACAGGGTTGAGCAATTGTAGAACGGTGAACTGCATTTTTTTGATAGTGAGCAGACGAAACGCGCACATGAAAACTCCTGAGCCGGTTTTAGAAACGATAATATCTAAATTGCAGAAAAAAGATGGTGATAGATTTCAGATCTGATACCGTTACTAAGCCAACAACGGGAATGTTAAATGCTATGATGAATGCAAAAGTGGGAGATGATGTTTTTGGTGAGGATCCATCTATCAATGAACTGGAACAATTATCCGCTGATATGTTTGGCATGGAAGCCGGTCTTTTTTGCCCTTCCGGCACCATGACCAATCAAATTGCCATCAAAAGTCACACGCAGCCAGGTGATGAAGTGATCTGCGATGAAAGCGCTCATATTTACCAATACGAAGGCGGTGGAGTTTCTTTTAATTCGGGTGCTTCAGTAAAATTAATATACGGTGACAGGGGAAGAATAACTGCAGACCAGGTTTCCGCCGCCATTAATCCAGATGACGATCATAAGCCACACACGAGCCTGGTGTGTTTAGAAAATACGAGTAATCGTGGGGGAGGCAGTTGTTATGATCTCAACGAAATAAAAAGGATAAAGCAGGTCTGTGTCGAAAGTGGGCTTTCTATTCATCTGGATGGCGCAAGGTTGTGGAATGCATTGGTCGCAAGAAATGAAAACCCAAAACAATATGGGGAAATATTTGACAGCATTTCAATCTGTTTGAGTAAAGGGCTGGGCGCACCGGTGGGCAGTGTTTTGATTGGAAAGAAGAGTTTTATCAAACAGGCAAGGAGAATACGAAAAGTATTTGGTGGAGGGATGAGACAGGCAGGTTTTCTTGCTGCGGCTGGCATGTATGCATTAAGAAACAACATTCAAAGACTGGAACAAGATCACAATCATGCAAGACAGATCGGTCAGGCGTTAGCAAAAAGTAAGATAACAAAGGCCGTATTGCCTATTGAAACCAATATTATCATTTTTGAAACTTTCGGCTCCGGCTCGGCGCCGGGCATAGTGGGGCAGTTAAAACAGAATGAAATTTTGTGCTATGCCGTTACTCCGGATCGAGTGAGATTTGTTGTCCACCTCGACATTACCAAAGAGATGGTTAGCAGAACGATTGATATCATCAATAACATTGAATAATTGCAGTCGTTCGCTGAAGGGATCCGCGAAGAGCTCTTAATTCAATCAGAGGTATATTTGCCAACCGAATAGATTATCATGTTACCCAAAATCAATCCAACGGCCACGGAAGCATGGAAATCGTTACAGACCCATTTTTCAGAAATGAAAAATGTGCATTTGAAAGAATTGTTTAAGAAAGATCCTGAACGGTTCTCAAAATTCTCTATTGCTGACCGCGATATAATTTTTGATTATTCCAAGAATATCATCACGGAACAAACAATAGAATTGCTTATTCAATTGG
>DASTIZ010000383.1:0-3959 GCA_035717045.1 Chitinophagaceae bacterium | reverse complement strand
CTGAACAAACAATTTATACATTACCGGATAGTACAAAAAAATCCATCATAACGGTAGGAGACAAATGGTCAACATTCCAGACCGAGAATTTTGGTGCCACTTCCCAGCCTCAATATGCCATCATTTCGGCTAATGAAATTTTGTTAACCAAAACAAAATACTACACACCAAATGCCGATGAATTCATTGAATGGCTGACGTGTGGCATCGATACCCATAAAAAAATAAAGAGGTAAACAAAAAACCCTTCTGGCAAAGAAGGGTCTTTTAATTTGGTGTCATTCTGTACGAGCCTGTCAGTTTATGGCAAGGTGAAAATTCAACTTATCTGATGGGTAATACAGAATGACAAGGGCTTGGGGGTTTTTTATAGTGCAATCTGTTTTTGCATCATTAATTTGCGAAGATTGATAAGACCATACCGCATACGCCCAAGAGCAGTATTGATGCTGCAGTTGGTCATAGATGCTATCTCCTTAAAGCTCATATCAGCATAATGGCGGAGGATGATCACTTCACGCTGATCTTCGGGCAGGCGATCAAGCATTTCACGAACACGGTCATGACTTTGGCGCTTCATCATGGTAGTTTCAGCGCTATCTTCTGAAAAGTTGATCACTTCAAAAATATCTTTATCATCTCCATTCTTAATTGTAGGCGTTCTTTTCACCTTGCGGAAATGGTCTACGCAAAGATTGTGAGCAATACGCATGGCCCAGGGCAGGAATTTACCTTCTTCAGTATATCTGCCGCTACGCATGGTATCAATAATACGGATAAACACATCCTGGAAGATATCTTCAGCAAGGTATTTGTCCTTTACTAAAAACAATATGGATGTATAAAGCTTGTCCTTGTGGCGTAGCACAAGAATTTCCAGCGCTTCTGTGTTCCCTTCAACAAATAGTTGAATGAGATCGTTATCAGTTTTTTTTGCAAACGCTTTCATAAACGGTGTTTGGGTGGTGTTGGACATTGGGTTTTGGTTTTTCAGTTATAAAATAAAATAGGGAATGAATCAGGAAATCAATTTGTGTAGAAGTATTACATCAATAGGCGTGAAATTTTTTTGGTTGCCGGATATTGGATATTGTTTGATCGGACAATAAAATTAAGTGAAAAAACACATTCGGCAAGCAACCAAAGTCGAATGTCGAATCTTTTTTTGAAATGAAATGTTAATGATTGTCCTGATTTCTAATGAGTCATCCTAAATTTGTGCCCCGCAATGCAGACTACGAAATCGAAAAAGTCCGATCCAAATCGGGTGAAAATACCCGGCAGCGATGTTATTTTTATTCACGGAGCAAGAGTTCATAATCTCAAGAATGTCTCGGTTGAAATACCAAGAAACAAACTGGTGGTCGTAACGGGTGTGTCTGGTTCGGGTAAATCGTCATTGACAATCGATACCCTATACGCGGAAGGTCAGCGTCGATATGCAGAAAGTCTCAGTGCCTATGCCCGTCAATTTCTCAACCGGATGAATAAACCCGACGTCGATTACATAAAGGGTTTATGCCCTGCTATCGCTATCGAACAAAAGGTTATAACACGGACACCAAGAAGTACTGTGGGAAGTATGACGGAGATCTATGACTACCTGCGCTTATTGTATGCAAGGATCGGGACAACGATTTCACCAGTCTCAGGCAGACGGGTAAAAAAGGATGATGTAAAAGATGTGCTGGATGCGATCACAAAATTGAGTGAGGGAGACAAAGTCTATATCCTGATCGCATTAAAACAACATAAGAACCGGGATCTGCGTGAAGAACTGAATATCCTGGTGCAAAAAGGATTTTCCCGGCTGTATGTTCGTGGGGCGTCAAACGTGAAAAGTGAAACGGGAACAATCCATCGAATTGAAGAGCTGCTTGAATTGCCGGATAAAGAATTAAAATCAAACCTCGCCTCTCATTTGCTTCCTGCTTCGCATACTCACAGTCGCCATGACGATTCAAGGCTCACAGCCTTTGTATTAGTTGACAGAATTGTCGTCAGGGAATTTGACGAAGATGATATTCATCGCTTATCGGACTCCATCGGCACAGCTTTTTATGAGGGCGAAGGAGATGTTCATTTAGAAATACACTCAACCAACGGAAATCTGAAGTCAGAAGTACAAAGTCAGACTTCAGACATCAGACATCCGTCCTCGCTTCTAAACTTCAACAACCGCTTTGAACTGGACGGAATGCAATTTGAAGAGCCTTCACCAAATCTTTTTTCTTTCAACAACCCTTACGGCGCTTGTCCGACCTGCGAAGGATTTAGCCAGGTGCTGGGTATCGATGCCGACCTTGTTATCCCCGATAGAAGATTGAGCGTTTACGACGGAGCGGTGGCGGCATGGCGCGGAGAAAAATTGGATTGGTGGAGAAAGCAATTTATTAAGGTGTCAGCCGGTACAGGTTTTCCTGTACATAAGCCAATTGCTGATCTGTCCGATAAACATTATAATATATTATGGGAAGGAATAAATGGAATTGGCATTAATGCATTCTTTAAAGATGTAGAATCGCAGTTGTACAAAGTGCAGTATCGTGTATTATTAAGCCGTTACCGGGGAAGGACAACCTGTCCCGAATGTAAGGGCTATCGTCTCCGGAAGGAAGCTTTGTATGTGAAGGTTGGAGAAAAGCACATCGGTGAACTGAATGAGATGCCGGTTAAGGATCTTAAACAATGGTTTGATGGGCTGGACGCAAAACTTTCTGAGTTTGAAAAACAAGTTGCCAAAAGAGTTTTAATTGAGATCAATAACCGGTTAAATACTTTAATGAATGTTGGATTGGGATACCTTACATTAAGTCGTTTGGCCAACTCGTTAAGTGGCGGTGAAAGTCAGCGCATTCAATTGACCAGGAATCTCGGCAGCAATCTTACCAACTCACTTTATATCCTGGATGAGCCTTCGATCGGTTTACATTCAAGGGATACGGCAAATCTCATCCGGGTATTAAAAGAACTTCGTGATCTTGGAAACACGGTTGTAGTGGTGGAGCACGATGAAATGATGATGCGTGAGGCCGATCATATCATCGATATGGGTCCTCTCGCTTCCCACCTCGGTGGTGAAATCGTGGCTGAAGGCAATTACGATGAGATCATTGCAAACCCCAGGAGTCTTACGGGTAAATACTTAAAGGGTGAATTAAAAATCGAACCACCAAAATCTGTTCGCAAATGGAACCGGTCGGTCAGGGTTGAAGGTGGCAAACAGAATAATCTCAAGAACATTACGGTTGATTTCCCACTGAATGTGCTTTGTGTAGTAAGCGGAGTAAGTGGCAGTGGCAAGACAACCCTGGTCAAACAGATCCTTTATCCTGCATTACAAAAGATAAAAGGTGAGTTTGCCGATAAGGTGGGATTACATAAAACGATTACCGGCGATATAGAATCCATCGCACAGATCGAACTGGTTGATCAGAATCCGATCGGTAAAAGCAGTCGCAGCAACCCCGTTACCTATATAAAAGCGTATGACGAGATAAGGGACCTGTTTGCAAAACAACCTTTAAGTAAAATGCGTGGTTTTGAGCCAAAGCATTTTTCTTTCAATGTTGATGGCGGTAGATGCGATACCTGCAAAGGTGAGGGAGAGCAGGTGGTTGAAATGCAGTTCCTGGCCGACGTGCATTTGATTTGCGAGGCATGCGGTGGGAAGCGATTTAAAGAAGAAGTGCTTGAAGTCAGGTACAAGGACAAGAGTATTTTCGACGTGCTGGACATGAGTGTTGACGAAGCCATTGACTTTTTTGTTGCCGAAGCTCCGATTGTAAGGGCGATACATCCTTTGAGTGATGTGGGGTTGGGTTACATTAAGTTGGGGCAATCATCTGATACATTGTCCGGCGGTGAGGCGCAGCGGGTAAAGCTTGCATCATTTCTTGGAAAAGGGAGGGGGTCGGCGGCCAACAAGATCCTTTTCATATTTGATGAACCGACAACGG
>DASTIZ010000382.1:0-2936 GCA_035717045.1 Chitinophagaceae bacterium | reverse complement strand
TGCTTTCACTAACTAATTTTGAAAGATATTTGCGGACATTTTAAAAGGTTCGTCCCGGCAGGCGGGATATTAAATTATGACAGTATTAGCAATCGATTGGAGTACAGTTCCTATTCAGGCAGCACAATTCATTTTATCTTTTTCCATATTGATCCTGTTGCACGAGTTCGGACACTTTATTACAGCAAGGTGGTTTGGGTGCCGCGTTGAAAAATTTTATCTTTTTTTCAATCCCTGGTTTTCATTGTTTAAAAAGAAAAAAGGGGATACGGAATACGGTATCGGCTGGATACCCTTAGGCGGGTATGTAAAAATATCCGGGATGATCGATGAGAGCATGGACAAAGAGCAGATGAAACAACCACCCCAACCACATGAATTCAGGAGCAAGCCGGCATGGCAGCGACTGATCATTATGCTGGGCGGGATCATTGTTAACGTGATCCTTGCTATCATCATTTTTATTTTCATATTGTGGGTGTGGGGCAAAGAATATTTGCCGCCGCAAAATGCAAAGTATGGGATCGTAGCAGACAGCCTGGCTCAAACTGTGGGATTAAAAGATGGCGATATTGTGTTAAAAGTCGATACGGCTACTTTAAAAGATATAAACACCTTACACGGCCAGATCATTATAAAAGAAGCAAAGAGTTTGACCGTGAAGCGTGGCGATAGTACAGTGCTAGTGCCCCTTCACGAAAGCATCATTCCCAAATTGAATTCAAGAAAGGCAAGAGATTTTGCAACAGTAAGAGCACCGTTTGTTGTAGATACGTTTGCGAAAGTATCAGGTGCCCGCCAGGCTGGCCTGCTGGCTAATGATACCATAATAGGTGTGAATGATACGTCTACTCTGTTCTATAATGAGTTTGTAAAATTAATGAAGAATAGAAAAGCAGAGAAGATCAACATAAAATTCATACGGGCAGGGGACACATTAACCAAACAAGTTCAATTGGATGAAAATGGAAAGATCGGAGCCTATCCAAAAACTTTAAAAGGGCTGGGGTTTAAATATGAGACTAAAAAGTATAATTTCCTCGAGGCAGTGCCTGCAGGCTTTAAAGAATGTTGGATCACATTAGGAAGATATATGACCGGTCTTCGCCAGTTATTTACCGGTAAAGCCAAAGCAAGTGAATCACTAGGCAGTGTATTGAGTATTGGCGGCATTTATCCTCCTTTCTGGGATTGGCAAATTTTCTGGTCGCTTACTGCTATCTTCAGCATCATACTTGCCTTCATGAATATTTTACCAATACCGGGCCTGGATGGGGGGCATGCATTATTTACATTGGCAGAAATCGTAAGTGGTCGCAAGCCAAGCGATAAATTCCTTGAATATGCACAAATGGTGGGAATGGTTTTGCTGATGGCACTGATGGCCTATGCATTGGGGCTGGATGTATGGCGCTTGTTTAGCTAAGAGCATAAAAGAGAAACGGAGGGGAAAAAGAAGGCTAAGAGTGCAAAAGAGAAACGGAGGAAAAAAGAGTTTAACTATAGTACTCTTTATCTTTATCTCTTTTGATCTCTTAGCTCCAATACTCTTTATCTCTTTTACTCTTTTGATCTCTTAGCTTACAATTCGATTCCAATTTTTTTCATCAGCAAAGAGGCATTCATGCTTGTGCAAATGCCTTTTTTTAGTTTATAATCGAAATAGAGCTCATCGCCCGTTACCTGTACATCAAAATGGTAATTGTGAAGGCGGTCGGGAAATTCTTCCGCCAGTTTTGCCAGTTCAAGATCGTGGGTAGCGATCAGGCCCACGGCATCGCGCTGTATCAATTGTTTAATTAAGGCTTTGGAGCCGGTATGGCGGTCAGCGGAGTTTGTTCCTCTTAAAATTTCATCGAGCAAAAGAAAGACTTTTTCATTGTGGTTTACTGATTCAATCACTTCTTTTAGCTTTTTTAATTCTGCATAAAATGTTGAAGTGTTTTCTTCCAGATTGTCACTCACTCTCATGCTGCTGATGGCTTTCATATTGGAAACACTGAGCGATTTTGCATAAACAGCCGAGCCCATCATCGCCAGCACGATATTTACTCCCACACTTCTCAGGAAAGTACTCTTGCCAGACATGTTTGAACCTGTTACCAGGTTTAATCCTTCACTGCTTTTTGTCGAAAAAGAATTCGTAACAATTTTTTCTTTTGGAATTAAGGGGTGACCCAATGAATCCGCGATGAACGTTCCGTGACGCTCCGAAATAGCCGGAAATGTCCAATCGGGATTATTGAAATAAAGATTAGCAAGGGATGAAAGCGATTCTATTTCTGCCAGTGAATGAAACCAATCGTCAATATGCTCTTTATTTTCTTTTTTCCAGTTCTCTAAGATGAATACCTGTTGCAGATCCCAAAAAGAAAACGTATTCAGCGGAAGAAATACAAGTGGGTTGAGCCGGAGATCAGCCCGGTCCAGGATCCTTTTTAACGCCTTAATGGTTTGTGATGACCGGGCATGTCCGCCGACATATTTACTTTTCAACTCGTTTAAAAGCTTGCTTTCAAAATTTGTTTTTTCTATCCATGCCACGCTATCAGAAAGTGTTTCCAACTCAGGTGCGATCTTGTTGAGCTTTGTGAAAGAGGGTGTTGCCAACTTGGAAATACCAAGTGAAACGACCAGCATCAGTAAGATGGCCGGGTAGAAAACAGATGATCCAATGATACCAGCTACATGCAGTATCAATAAACCGATACTGATCGCAGGCAGCAGGAAGCGTAGTAAGCGCCAGTAGGTTTTGTTCGTGAATTGATAAGGTTCTTCGAGCCAGTTGTCTATTTCATTTTCAGTAGTCGTGTTGAACGGTTTTGACACACCATAAGATTGCAGTTGCTGTCGCCATGCGAATTGGTGTGATAATTCTCTCACGGCTTCCTGTCTTTCTAAGATCGTTTCTGTTGATGCAGGGTTCAATAAACGGT
>DASTIZ010000381.1:0-3778 GCA_035717045.1 Chitinophagaceae bacterium | reverse complement strand
AGGTTTCTTTCAACAACCCTTTCATCAAATAGTATCAATTCACATGCAACGATCATGTCAACAATGATTGGCGGTGGAGGCAATACCTGGCACCTGGGCAAAGGAGCAGCGTGGGGAAGCACGATCAGCTCTTCAAGTTTTGCAGTGCTATTACCGGATCCGAATAGCTCGTACCAGCAATACAATATTTCTGTGCAAAATCACTCTTATGGAGTAGGAGTGGAGAGCTATTATGGAGCAGATGCCGCTGCTTATGATGCCAGCGTTATAGCCAACCCTTCATTGCTTCATGTCTTTTCATCCGGAAATTCAGGTTCAACTGCTGCCGCTACAGGCACCTATTCAGGACTCAGTGGATTTGCCAATGTTACCGGCAGCTTTAAAATGGCGAAGAATATTTTGACTGTTGGTGCTACGGATTCTTTTTCCAACGTAGCCTTGTTGAGTTCGAAAGGCCCGGCCCATGATGGCAGGGTGATCCCTGAACTGGTTGCATTTGGTGAAGATGGAAGTTCCGGCGCGGCAGCATTAGTATCGGGTACCGCTTTATTATTGCAACAGGCATATCAACAAAGCAGCGGGGCATTACCGCCGATTTCGCTGGTGAAAGCGATCCTGATCAACTCTGCTGATGATGTTGGAAATGCAGAAGTGGATTATAAAAATGGATTTGGGGCACTGAATGCAAATAATGCATTAACCACATTGCAGGCAAACAGATTTTTTAGCGGTAATATCTCAAATTCAAACACGCAAACCTTTAACCTGGTTGTACCTGCGGGGATCAGGAAATTAAAAGCGACGCTCGTCTGGAATGATCCGCCCGCTGTTCCAAATGCAGTAAAAGCGCTGATCAATGATCTTGATCTTGAATTAATGAAAATTTCGTCAGGCCAAACATGGCAGCCCTGGGTCTTAAATCCTTTTCCTCATGTTGATTCATTGAATCAGGTTGCAAAGAGAAAAAGGGATACATTGAATAACGTAGAACAGATCACAATCACTGATCCTGTTGCCGGCAGCTATGAATTTATTGTCACCGGCTATAATGTTACTACTGCATCACAAAATTTTCATATTGCCTGGCAGCTTGATACAGCGGATAAATTTGAATGGCAATTTCCAACTTCCCATGATTTTATTTTCCCATCGGCCATCAATAATATAAGGTGGCAATCCACATATGCTGCATCGACCGGTATACTGGAATACAAGGCAAATGGAGCTGCCTGGCAGCCGGTCCAAAATGGAATTGATCTCAATGCGGGACATTTTTATTGGAATGTTCCCCCTTTAACTAGCACCGCTCAATTAAGAATGACGATCGGTGGAACTACTTTTTTGAGCGATACTTTCACCATTGCCAACAGGACATCAACCGGTGTTGGATTCAATTGCCCCGACTCATTTTTGATCTATTGGAATAAATTACCATCTGTTACAAATTACAGGGTATACAAATTGGGCGATAAATATCTTGAAAGTCTAGCTGTAACGCCGGATAGTTTTTTGATTCTCGCGAAAGCGGCAAACCCATCACTTTACTACGCTGCTGCACCGGTCATTTCATCCAAAGAAGGAGTAAAAAGTTATACGTTCAATTACACGATACAGGGCGTCGGGTGTTATTTTCGTTCTTTTATTGCCTTGCTGGCGGGGAATTCCGCACAACTTACGCTTTCACTTGGTACATTATATAAGGTGGACAAGATTGTCCTGGAAAAACTCAATGGCACAAGCTATATACCTCTCCAGACAATCTCCAACCCGGCTTCTTTACTATATAATTTTACTGATGCGCAGTTGACAAAAGGATTAAATGTTTATCGTGTAAGACTTGAGTTGGCAGGGGGCAGGATAATCTATTCTTCTGTTGAAACGGTGTACTATTTCGACGGATCAGAGTTCATTGTTTATCCAAATCCTGTGGCTCAGTATCAGCCAATCACGATCTTATCAGATAATCAGTTTGAGCCGGCGACATTGCAGATCATAAATATGCCCGGGCAAAAAATATACGAAATGAAATTGAATGATATCAGCAATCAACTTCCTGCAGGGAGATTGAGTAAGGGCGTTTATTTATTGAGAATAGTTAGAAAAAATCAAAAGGATGTTGTGTTGAAAATGTTTGTGCAGTAGGAATGGAGCTTCGCTCGTAATGACCTTATTACCTTAGTAGCAAGGCAAACGAAAGTAGAACAACCTTATTACCTTACTTTATAAATAGATAAAATTGAATAAGGTAATAAGGTTGATTATTAATTATTAGCTACTTCTACTAAGGTAATAAGGTTAACCTGCTCAAACTACTTTGCACCAGCGGCACTTAATTTTTTCTCGATCACTTTTCCAGGGTATTGTTCCAATGCTTTTTCCAAACAATTCATCGCTGCATTGATGGAGTCAAGATTTAATACATAAGCAAGACGTACTTCATTCTTTCCTAAGCCTTCCGTTCCATAAAAACCTGTTGCGGGTGCCAGCATGACTGTCTGATCCTGGTAAGAAAAACTTTCGAGCAACCATTGACAGAATTTATCGCAATCATCGATCGGCAATTTTGCCATGGCATAAAATGCGCCCCCGGGATTTGGACAAAACACACCCGGCATTTTGTTCAGACGACTGACCAGCAAGTCCCTTCTTGCCATATATTCCGCTTTTGGCGCATCAAAATATGAATCGGGAAGATCAACCGCAGCCTCGCCCATTATTTGAGCAAGTCCGGGGGGAGAAAGCCTGGCTTGCGCAAATTTCATTGCACAATCATATACTTCTTTATTCTTTGTGACAAAAGCACCTAAACGGGCTCCGCACGCGCTGTATCTTTTCGAAATGGTGTCCATCAACACCACATTTTTTTCCAAACCCGGCAAATGCATAGCGCTTACATATTCTCCATCACCGTGCCCGCTGGCAGGCGGGTAACAAAATTCACGATACGCCTCATCACTGAAAAGATACAGGCCATATTTCAAACAGACCTTTTTCAAAGCTTCCATTTCAGCACGGCTATATAAATAACCAGTCGGGTTATTTGGACTACAAATAATGATCGCTTTGGTTTTTGGCGTAATTACTTTTTCAAAATCTTCTATGGGGGGCAGGGCAAATCCCGTTTCAATATGCGATGTAACAGGAACCACATTTACACCTGCGGCGCAGGCAAAACCATTATAGTTTGCATAAAAGGGCTCAGGAATAATTACTTCATCGCCCGGATTAAGGCAACAGAAAAAACCAAACATGATGGCTTCACTACCACCTGTGGTAATTAAGATCTGTTCATGCGTTACCTCGATCCCAACCTTTTTATAATATTGAACAAGCTTGCGGCGATAGCTTTCGTTCCCGGCGCTGTGGCTGTATTCTAAAACTTTTATGTCGGTATGGCGAACAGCGTCTAAAATTGCCGGTGGAGTTTCGATATCGGGTTGGCCAATATTGAGATGGTAAACTTTGATCCCTTTTCTTTTAGCTGCTTCTGCATAAGGCACCAGCTTCCTGATCGGTGAAGCCGGCATCTGTTCCGCCCGTTTGGAAATTGTAAGCATTGCCAAAGGTAATTATCATTAACAAACAACCATATTACTCATAAAAATCCCCGTCCTGACCGTGTCGGGACGGGGATCAACGTCTATAAAAGAGGTCTTATTTTCCTGATTTGTTCTTAGTCTTTGATTTGCTCTTAGCAGCATTTTCTTTTACCCAGGCTTCGTAAGCTTCAGCGGGTAGCACTTCACCCGTGATCCCTAAAACTTTTTCTTCTGCCATA
>DASTIZ010000380.1:0-3976 GCA_035717045.1 Chitinophagaceae bacterium | reverse complement strand
GCTGAGAAAGAATTCCCCGTTTTTAAAAACCAATTGAAATGGACGCTGATCACTGATAAGATTGTCAGCGAGAATAACATTGATGTAAAACCTGAAGAGTTAAAAGCATTTGCCAGGCAACAACTGTTTGGCTACATGGGTATGCAACCCGCCGGTGATGACCAACCCTGGGTGGAAAGTTACATTGACAAAATGATGCAGGACCGGAAATATATTGAAGATGCCTATAATCGTATTCAAGGTCAGAAAGTTTTCGAGTGGGCCGAGAAGCAGGTGAAGCCCACCGAAAAAGAAATTGCGATGGAGGATTTTGTGAACATGCAGGAAGAGCATCAACATCACCATCACTAGCCCCGATCCCCAGTGCTTCCTGCTTCGTAACGAAACGGCTGACATTAATTCGAAATCATTAATTTGAGTTGCGATTGGCAACTCTTTTTATTTGTGTCAATTCGTCTCAATTGGGGTAATTCATGTCACCGATTTTGTGATTTTGTCGTTTGGACGGATATTTGAGGAGTTGGTTGACTGGTTAATTGGTTTATTGGTTTATTAGTTTATTAGTAAACTGGAACCTCCTGATTAACGAATTAACCAATTACCTAATTAACTAATAATCGAAACATGAGCTTTAATTCCGAATTTGAAAAATACGCAGTCAGGCATCGTGGGCTATCAAGCAACACACTTCACAGTTATGCCAGCCAACTTGTAACCGGACTTACTCCTAACATTATTGAAGAACGTCCCATGAATGTTGCAGTCATGGATGTGTACAGCCGCCTGATGATGGACCGTATCATCTTTTTGGGTTATCCTATCAATGACGAAGTGGCTAATATCGTGACAGCACAGTTGCTGTTCCTTGATTCTACTGACAGGACAAGAGATATCAATATGTACATCAATAGTCCCGGTGGTAATGTCTATAGCGGTCTTGGTGTGTATGACACCATGCAGTATGTAACTCCTGATGTGGCTACCATTTGTATCGGCGTAGCGGCATCGATGGCATGTGTGCTATTAGCTGCCGGAACAAAAGGCAAGAGAGCTGCTTTAAAACATGCCCGGATCATGATGCATCAGCCAAGTGGAGCAATTGGTGGCCAGGCCAGCGACATCGAAATTACGGTTAATGAGATCCGCAAGCTAAAGAACGAATTATATGATGTGATAAAATATCACTCTGGTAGAGATGTTGAACAGATTGAAAAAGATTTTGATCGCGACAGGTGGATGACCGCTCCCGAGGCAAAGGAATATGGATTGGTGGACGAAGTGCTGGTGATCAATCCGAGGAAACAGAAGAAAAGCCCCCTGTCCCCCGATGGGGGAACCTGAGGTTGAATTGAGAACGGGGCGGACAAGAGTGCTCCGAAGGAGTGCCTTCGGCACGACGCAACGTTTGCCAAAAAGAGAATTACAAAAGTCGACTACAAAATAATAAACCATGAAAAGAAAGAATCCTGAATACAAAGGTTGGAGACTGGATGAGGAACCAGATGAAGATGAAAAGGAAAGAGAAGACAAACGTGATGACCTGATCATGCTCAATAAAAAGCTCGAGAAGTACTTCTTTGAAAAAAGAGAAGTCTACTTATGGGGCGTTGTAGATGATAAATCTGCCAGGGAAACAGTTTCGAAGTTTCTTTTGCTGGATGCCGATAAACCCGGCGAAGAAATAAAGTTTTATATTAATAGCCCGGGTGGTGTGGTGACCAGTGGTATGGTGATATATGATACCATGAGAATGATGAAATCGCCCGTAAGTACGATTTGTATGGGACTGGCTGCCTCGATGGGTAGCATCTTATTAAGCGGCGGCGTAAAAGGAAAACGCCTTATCTATCCCCACGGTGAGGTGATGATACATCAGCCTTCGTTGGGTGGCTATATTCGTGGGGTAAGTGCAGACCTGGAGATCCAGGCCATTCAAACGAGAAAAGTGAAAGAAATTGGGGCGAAGATCCTCGCCCAGAATTGCGGCAAAACGATGGAACAGGTCATGAAAGATTTTGACCGCGACTACTGGATGGATGCAAAAGAAGCCATCGAATACGGAATCGTGGATGGGATCGTCGAAAAGTTATAAATCATTCTTTGGCAGGCCTTTAACACTCGTTCATAAAATAAATCCGCCTCTCTCGGGGTGGATTTATAATTTTGCTGATTGCTTACCGTTTAAGTCTTATTCAAAATAAATGGCTAAAAATCCTTTACACTGTTCCTTCTGCGGACGCAACCGCGACGAGGTCAAAATACTCATTGCCGGACAGGAAGGACATATCTGTGAAAACTGTGTTGAACACGCCCGTGAGATCATCGATCAGGAATTAATGACGAAAGATGAGCGTATACCTTCTTCATTTAAACTTACTGTAAAGAGACCGGTTGAGATCAAAAAATTCCTGGATGAATATGTGATCGGACAGGATGAAGCCAAAAGAGTATTGTCCGTTGCCGTTTACAATCATTATAAAAGATTGCAGCAAAAAGCAAATGAAACGTCAACCAATGAAGTTGAGATCGAGAAGAGTAACATCATTATGGTTGGTGAAACCGGTACGGGTAAAACATTACTGGCAAAAACCATTGCCCGTTTACTGAATGTTCCCTTTGCCATCGTCGATGCCACCGTTTTTACCGAAGCGGGTTATGTAGGTGAAGATGTTGAAAGCATCCTCACCCGGTTGCTCCAGGTTTGTAACTATGATGTTCCGGCAGCAGAACGCGGCATCGTGTATATTGATGAAATTGATAAGATAGCCCGCAAGGGAGACAATCCTTCCATTACCCGTGATGTAAGTGGTGAAGGGGTACAGCAGGGAATGTTGAAGTTGCTGGAAGGTACCGATGTGTTGGTGCCACCGCAGGGCGGTCGCAAGCACCCTGAACAAAAACTCATCAAGATCAACACGCAAAACATTCTATTTATCTGTGGTGGAGCATTTGACGGTATCGACAAAGTGATCGCCAGAAGAGTCCAAACAAATACGATCGGTTTTAACGTAGACAAGGAACAGCAGGATGCCATGAAGAAGAATTTGCTTCGCTATGTGAATGCGCCTGACCTGAAAACCTTTGGATTGATCCCCGAACTACTCGGTCGATTACCCGTCGTTACCCATCTTGATCCTTTGGATGCGCCTACCCTTCGGGCCATTCTTACCGAACCCAAAAATGCATTGATCAAACAATACCGGAAATTGTTTGAACTGGAAGGAATTCAGCTTACTATTGAACCACCGGTTCTTGATTTTATGGTGGAGAAAGCCGTGGAGTACAAGCTCGGTGCCCGTGGCCTTCGCAGCATTTGTGAAAGCATTTTGACGGATGCTATGTTCGAACTCCCGGGAACAAATGAAAAAACTTTCTTACTGGATATTGATTATGCAAAGAGGAAGTTTGAGAATAGTAAGATCAGTCTGCTTAAGGTAGCATAACCAGTTCCAAAAGTTCCAAAAGTTTAATAAGTTCCATAAGTTATATTCGTTCTGCCTGAACCTTTTCAACTTTTTAAACCTCTTAAACTTCTTGAACCTCTTTATTCATGAAAGAACTAATTGATCGTTTAATGGCGACCGGGCTAACCGAACAGCAGGCATTGAAGGCAATTGAAGTGACAAAAGATTTTGCGAAAGAAAAATTTCCAATTTTTGCCGGGGCTATTGAAAAGATGTTTGATAAGTACAAGCCGAAGGATGAGGATGATTTTTTGGATTAATTCATTTTTCCGAAAGATTTACGTGGCAACAAAATTCCAACATACTTTTCTAATCATACAAGTCGTTCAGGTTTTAAATTACCAGCTCACGATTTAAATCGTGGGCTGACCCCCACAGACATTAATACCCTGTATAGTACATAGACAAATAAAAGAACCCCGAATTAATCGGGGTTAGTAATGGGTACTATTGGTTTTTCCAGAAAAGGCGACCCTCAATGAGTACCTGCCTTACCATCCAAAATTCAATTT
>DASTIZ010000379.1:0-3477 GCA_035717045.1 Chitinophagaceae bacterium | reverse complement strand
TTTGCCGCCCAATGGCAGAAGCAAGAACAGTGGCATTTCATACCTTGGGTTGTAAGCTCAATTTTTCCGAAACTTCGACGCTCTCGAGAATGCTTGAGTACGAGGGATTCGAAAAGAAAGAGTTTGATGACCAGGCAGATGTGTATGTTATCAACACTTGTTCTGTAACCGATAATGCCGATAAAGAATGCCGGCAGCTTGTCCGGCGGATTCAACGCAAGGCTCCGGAAAGTTTGGTTGTGATCACGGGGTGTTATGCTCAATTAAAACCAAAAGAAATTGCCGGGATACCTGGGGTAAACCTGGTACTGGGTGCCGCTGAAAAATTCAATCTTGTCAAACATATCCGGGAGTTATCCAAAGGAGATTCTGGAAAGATTTGCAGTTGTGATATTGAGGAAGTTACCGGGTTCAACTCGTCTTTTTCCATCAACGACCGGACCAGGACTTTTTTGAAGGTCCAGGATGGTTGTGATTATAACTGTTCTTTCTGTACAATACCCCGGGCTCGTGGTAAAAGCAGGAGTGATTCGATAGGAAACGTTTTAAGAAATGTTGAACATCTGGCATCCCATGGTGTAAAAGAAATTGTTTTGACGGGAGTCAATCTTGGCGACTTCGGCCTCACCCCTGCCCTCTCCATAAATAAAGAGGGGGATCAGCCTTCCAAACTATCGAGGACAGAAAACTTCTTTTCGCTGATCAATGAGCTTGAAAAAGTTGAGGACATTCCGCGCTATCGCATCTCATCCATCGAACCAAACCTGTTAACAAACGAGATCATTGAATTTGTTTCCAACAGCGACCGGTTCATGCCGCATTTCCATATTCCATTGCAGAGCGGTAGCAATAAGATACTGGGATTGATGAGAAGAAGGTATAAGAGAGAGCTATATGCAGATCGTGTTACATTGATCAAAACCTTAATGCCTCATTGCTGTATAGGCGTTGACGTGATCGTTGGGTTTCCCGGGGAAACAGAGCATGACTTCAAAGAAACTTTTGACTTTCTTCATTCATTGGATATTTCTTATCTGCATGTCTTTACCTATTCTGAAAGAGACCATACACATGCATTGAATATTAAGCCCGTGGTGCCGATGAATATCCGCCATGAAAGAAACAAAACACTTCGTAATCTTTCCTACATGAAGATGCAATACTTCACAGAACAGCATCATGGACAAACAAGGAAAGTGTTGTTTGAAGGACACGAGAACAAAGGCATGATGGAAGGTTACACGGATAACTATATTAAGATAATCACCCCCTATAAAAAGGAATGGGTAAATGAGATCGTGGAGTGGAAGATCTAGTGGGACGTATTGGACTCGAACCTCCCGATAGCTATCGGGAGACCTCTGCTCTGTCAGTGGAACGTACTGGGCTCGAACCAGTGACCTCTGCTCTGTCAAAGCAGCGCTCTGAACCAACTGAGCTAACGTTCCTTTTTTTTATCCGCTCTAACCATCCCGATAGCTATCGGGAGAGCTAACGTCCCGGCACAGCAAATTTAAGCCCTCATTGATAATCATTTTTCTTTTTTTCTCCTTCCGTAAGCCCCACAGACAGTCTTAGTAAATCTGAATATAAATTTATTAGGAAAAAATATGAATACGGTTTGCCGAAATATTAATTCACCAAATTAATCTAATGAATAAACTTCGCTACATTTACTTCGTCAACCCCATAACATGAAAGCATACCAGGTTACAATTAATTTTGAATGGAATGATGAATTTGCTTCATTGATACCGGCACATCGCACTTACATCAATATGCTTATTAACAAAAATGTTATTGACCAATATGTCGTGAGTATGGAATCACAACGGGTATGGGTGACATTGAATGCGGAAAGCAAAGCTGACGTTGTAAAGATCCTAAAAAAATCTCCCCTCTTTAAGTACTGGACCTACGAAATCGACGAGTTATTTGTCCTTGACGGACAGCTGTACAGACTGCCCGCTGTAACACCGAATTAAGGGTAAAAAAGATTTTTCCTAAAAAATTGATACCCCTATCTTTGCCCTCCCAAAAATTTGATTGTTTCGTGGTATTCACCTGGGAGTTTAGCTCAGCTGGTTCAGAGCATCTGCCTTACAAGCAGAGGGTCGGCGGTTCGATCCCGTCAACTCCCACCAAAGCGGGAACATTGTCACTCGAAGACGTGTTCCTGCTTTTCTTTTCCTTTAAAACTATTGCCAGCTCCGCTAAATAGACGAATACGCTATTCACTCTAGGGGTTCGACATTCATCTTTTTTCCGATCATAAATAATTCCTTCCGGGAAAACCAAAAACTGTAGTTGTTGTTTTTCTTCATAGTCTCCCAAATTCCATAAAGACAAGAAGTTACTTCCATAATGCAATGCTTTATCCACGATTTCCTCAAGGTTCGACACCTTATTGTCAGTTTTAGACAAATTAACAAGGAGTTCCTGCTTTTCTGCAAAGAATTTTTCCTTATAACGAATAAATAAATCCTTATCTATTTCTTCGTTTATGTAGCGTTCCTCTAAACGGTTTAGTTTCTTATTAACTTCAATCAACTGTTGATTCAATCGTTCTCTATCTTCCAGTTTTTCTTTGGTTAGTTGATTGTAGGTTGCTATCATTTGCAGGGCAACTAGCTTGCTGGCATCTTCATTAATGTTTAGAACATGCTCTGAAAATTCAGCAACAAACTTATCATGCAAAACGTCCGCTCTTCTGTTGCATTTGCAACCTGGAGTATTGCACTTGTAATAATACTCTTGATTTTTCGATGCCTTATAAGCCCTCAGATAAGATCCACAATCCTCACATTGTATAAAGCGTTTCAATGGTATATCGTCATTCTCGTGATTTATTGCATAACCTTGATGATTGGCTGCCAACAATCCATTTACTTGTAAAAATAATTCTCTTGTTACAGCCTTCTCCTGTATTCCTTCTACTACTTTCCCTTCAAGAGCATTATGCACAATGAGACCGCAATAAAAAGGATTGCGTAATAGATCAGATATACGCTGATTGGGAAGATCTAATCCTTTTTGAACTAATCGTTTTCTGACTTCCTCATTAGAAAACCCTTCAGCTTTCCACTCAAATGCTTTGCGAATGAGTTTACCTTTTTGATTCAATAAAATTTCCCTTTTACCATTAGTTCTCACAATGGAATAACCGATTGGAGGCGCACTAACCCAAATACCATTAAGTAATTTTTCTTTTACACCGGCCATACACTTTTCACGCCGAAGCTGGTTATCATATTCGGAAAAAATGAACTGGATATTTTGTTGCAGACTACCGCTTGCAGTAGTCGTATCGGTAGGTTGCGATACTGAAAATACTATGATGCCTTCTTTTTTTAATTGTTCAGCGATATAGATAGCATTGGCACCGGAACGGCTAAATCTGTCCACGCTGTAAACAATAATATATGAAATCTTCTCCTTGCTTTTTTTAACAAAGGATAGCATCGAGTTAAAATGAAT
>DASTIZ010000378.1:0-3452 GCA_035717045.1 Chitinophagaceae bacterium | reverse complement strand
TGGAAGAACTACCCCTGATCCTTACAGTGGTTGAACCTCCTGGCTGCCCAGTGTTATTAATTACCAAAACACCGGCGGCCTTGCCCTGGATCAGTTGATCAGGTGCAGTATAGACCCCCTTATTAAAATCTTTTTCCCGGACACTCGCGGTTGAACCCGTTAGGTCCTTTCTTCGGGCAGTACCATATCCAGTTACCACTACTTCATTCAGGTTGGTTCCTGTGGCAACAAATGAAACGTCCACGGAAGATTTCCCTTCAATGGAAACTTCTTGTGTAGCAAAGCCAATAGAACTAATCACAAGAGTAGTAACGTTAGGGCCAACTGTCAAACTAAAGGTACCATCCGTCTTCGTGGACGTTCCGGTCCTTGCACCCTTAGGTTGAACAGATGCCCCCACGACTGGAGTACCATCTTTAGAGTCGGTTACCGTCCCGGTAATAACTCTATCTTGGGCAAATATTAACTGCGAAATAAAAAGCAGGAAAATAAAAGCCGCTGGTTTTAGCAGATTTTTGCAGGACATAAGCATTAGTAGTTATCGTGAGTTAAAAATTACGACTTTAGGTGTGTAATTTAGACACATTTATTAATTCAACAATATTTCGAACAAAAATTTTTTTTAGTTTTTGAACCTTTCCAAGCTATTTAGGATCAGTCGTTAAACAAACAATCATTCGTGAAACCGATTGAGTGATCAAGAGTCCATTTCTTTCACCAGTGCTGCATCTGTGGAAATGTTAGGTTATTATACCCCTGTAAGTAAATTCTTACAGGCTATTTCATTTTTTCCGTTAACCCCGCAAGATTCTTCTTTAAGCCTGTTTTTAATTTGTATAGTTTGCCGGGCCGGTGCGGCACATCGTCTTCCATCTCGTCAAGATCATCAAGCCAGTTTTTCAAGGCGATCTTTTTTCTGAAGTTTCTTCTGTCAAGCTTGGTTCCTAAAATTGCCTGGTAAAGATCCTGTAACTCGCGTAAAGAAAACTTCTCCGGTAAAAGGTTAAAGATTACCGGCTCATCCATCACCTGTATCCTCAATCTTTGCAAACAGGCGTCGATGATTTGTTTGTGATCGAATGCAAGATCTTTCAGGTCTTTTAATGAATGCCAGTGCACTTCATTATCGGTGATCTTTAATTTATGATTACGGATATTAATCAGCGAATAATACGCAGTAGTGATCACACGTCCGGATGGATGGCGGTTAAGAGCGCCGAAACTTCCAACCTGCTGAAGAAACACGTCTCCAAGACCGGTTCTTTGTTTCAAAACCCGGTAAGGAGCGCTGTCCAGATCCTCCTCCACTTTTACAAGATCGCCAAGCAATGACCATTTGTTTGCGAATTCTTGAAGATCGGATTTGATCAACAAGATCTTCAATTCTTTTTTTTCAAACCCAAAGATCACGCAGTCAACCGAGATGGCTATTTTAAAATAATCAATGTGACTGATCTTTTCCGCTTCAGCCGTCTTCAGTTTTTTTTGTATATCCGCTGTCATAAACGATAATGACGATTAATACAACAAGATCTTTTTGGTCTGCACACTGTTTTTTACAGAAATGCGAAGTAAATAAATTCCCGGTGAAAAAATTTTTCTCTCATTCTTATCTAAAGAAATTTTATGCACACCCTTTGTAAGGACACCCAATGATTTTGCAAAGACCTGTTGTCCCGATTCATTGTACCATCGCATGTTAGCTGTTCCCAGTTCGTCATTTGCAATTTCCAGAACGCCGTTTTCCAATAGTGGATTCGGATAAACGTTTATTTTGAAAGTGGCCGGTTGATTGCCAATATTGGTTACCGGTGTTGTTACAACGTTCGTAACGTTCCGGTTCAGGTAAAGATGAAATTCTCCCGGCTGCAGGCTGATGGATTGGGGTGTACCCGTGGCCGTAAACGTAGTTCCGTTCAGATAATCATACCAGGTACCTGCATTTTGAAATGTCACGGTACCAGTTACTGTATTTACATCAAAATTTCCAATGATGCAGAGATTAGATGTATCGGTTGTGATCTGCAACCATTTGAATCCACCGGCCAAACTCTGGGTCACCCGGTCAGTTAGAAACCCATTTTTATATTGAGGGTGAAAACGAAGTTTTAATAATGCAGAATATATGTCATACAATCGTTGCCGGTTTATGTTTTGCAAATAATCCCAACGGATCGGCTTTGGATCAAGACGGCATGCATTGTTAACGGTGCCGTTTGTACAATGATTGATGCTGTAATCATAACCCAGCTCACCAAATTCCCAAACCATTTTAGGTCCCGGTATCATGGTAAAGAACGAGGCACACATTTCCATTCTCCTCAACGCCGTGTAAAGATCTTTTGTATTATAGGCACCGGTCGCATTGCCAAACTGGAGGTTTTTATACATCATTCTTTCTTCATCATGACTTTCCATATAAGTAACCAGGTGCGGTTGTGTCCAGTTTCTTACTTTAAAAATCCCATGATCAAAATTGGAAGTGGAAACCCAGCCCATTGCCGCTTCCTGGAAACTATAACTTGCATTTCCCCATAACATCAACCCATAATTCGAAAGCTCAATTTCCTCAGCGTTATCACAAAAGTGCTCCAGTATGCAATAACTGCCAGGAGATTTCAATTGCATTGTATCATAATATCTTTTCCATATAGCTACCCTGTCTGCATGATAAGCAGAAATACAGGCTTCATCCGTTGTACTTCCATTGCATTGCGTATTTTGTGTGAATCCTTTTGAAAGGTCCCAGCGAAAACCATCCAGTTTATATTCTGTAAGCCAATGCTCCACAACACGACTGGTAAAATAACGGGTCGCCAGGCTTTCATGGTTAAAATCATTGAATACATTGTAAGGGTGCGTGGCTGATACATTGAACCATGGATTATTTGCGGCAGGCTGATTAGTTGCACTGTTCCAGTACAAAGCAGCCAAAGGACAAAGACCTGTTGCATGATTCAAAACCATATCCATGATCACCGCAATACCTTTTGAATGACATGAATCGATAAATTCTTTCAAACTATTTTTTGGTCCATAGTATTTATCTGGTGCCAAAAAGAAATCAGGATTATAACCCCAGCTATTATTGCCTTCAAATTCATTGAATGGCATTATCTCAATTGCATTAACACCTAATCTTTTCAAATAGGATAGCGTATCTCTCAGCGTTTTCCAATCATGTGCAGCCAAAAAATCCCGCAATAACAATTCATAAATGATCAATCCACGTTTATCCGGACGGGTAAAGTTTTGAACCTGCCATGTATATGCAGGTTGATTTGTTTGTAACACACTCACTATTCCTGAAGTTTGAGATGGATATGGCGTCAGGTTCGGATATGTGCTTGCCGGAATTGCGCCATCATTCCATGGGTCCAAAATTTTTTCTGAATAAGGATCTCCGACCTTCAATTGTCCATCTACCAAATATTGAAACAAATATTCAGTAC